>JAYEFV010000186.1:0-14603 GCA_034658755.1 Thermodesulfobacteriota bacterium
CAAAGATAAAACGAAAAATTGGAAAAAACCATAGAACAAATTAAAAAAGAGGCTCTGAAGGAACTTGAAGCTGCTTCTGATAGTGAAAGCATCAAAGCCCTTTCGGTCAGGTATTTGGGTCGAAAGGGCGCGGTTACTCAATATTTGAGGAATATTTCAAACCTGCCAAAGGAAAGCAGACCAGAAGCAGGAAAAAAGGCAAACCAAACAAAAAGAACCCTTGATGAGTTATTCAAAAACGCTTTAAAGCGACTTGAAACTCCGTCTTATGAAACAGACAACCGGATTGATGTCTCGCTGCCCGGAAGAGTCACCCGTCGAGGATCGTTGCATCCAATTACCCAGATTACTCAACAAATATGCGATATTTTTATACGAATGGGATTTGATGTTGCTGAAGGGCCTGAGGTTGAAACAGATTATTACAATTTTGAAGCCCTTAATATCCCTAAAAATCACCCTGCAAGAGATATGCAGGACACATTTTATATATCAGACAACATTGTCCTTCGTACTCATACCTCCCCTGTTCAGCCCCGAATAATGGAAAAGCAGAAACCTCCGGTGAGAATTATCGCGGCCGGCAAGGTATACCGCTGTGACTCCGATTTAACGCACACACCCATGTTTCACCAGATTGAAGGGCTTCTGGTCGATAAAAATGTATCATTCGGTGACCTTAAGGGAGTCTTGACCACATTTGTTCATCAGATATTCGACCAAGAGACCAGTCTCAGATTCCGGCCCAGCTTTTTTCCTTTTACAGAACCGAGCGCTGAAGTCGATATTAGATGTGTTATATGTAAAGGGGATGGATGCAGAGTATGCTCACATACCGGATGGCTTGAAGTTATAGGCGCCGGCATGGTTCACCCCGCAGTGTTTGAAAACGTTGGATACGATACAACCTGTTTTACCGGTTTTGCTTTCGGCATGGGCGTGGAACGGATTGCCATGCTGAAATACGGAATTGATGACATTCGCAAATATTTTGAAAATGATCTAAGATTTTTAAGGCAGTTTTAACATGAAGGTCAGTTTAAGCTGGTTAAAAGAATATATTGACGTTGATATAAATGTTAACGATTTGGCCGATGCCCTCACCATGGCCGGTCTTGAAGTTGAAGCGGTTTCAGACCGTTATGATTATTTAAACAGTGTTGTCATCTGCCGGTTAGCCAAGATTGATCCCCATCCGAATGCCGATAAGTTGAAACTCTGCAGGGTTGATATCGGTGATCGAATCATCACTGTTGTTTGTGGTGCTCCCAATGTCAAAAATGATATGCTTGCACCCTGTGCCATGCCCGGCACCTGTTTCCCAAAAGGTACAATCCTTGAAAAAAGTATAGTCCGGGGGGAGGCTTCAGAAGGGATGCTCTGCAGCGAGATCGAACTTGGGCTCGGTGCCAATAGTGACGGCATCATGGAACTTGGCCGAAACTATTCGGTGGGTTTTCCGCTTAACAAGGCCCTTGGCTTGTCAGACCCTGTGTTTGAAATTGACCTGACTCCAAACAGACCGGATTGCCTTAGTATAATTGGAACGGCTCGTGAAATTGCGGCATTTCAGAAAAAAAAGGTGACTTACCCTGAAATTTGCCTGCCGGAATCGTTCGATGACATTTCAGACTATACCTCTATAACCATAATGGCTCCTGAACTTTGTCCAAGATATGCTGCCAGCCTTGTTTTCGATATTACTGTTGGACCGTCTCCTTTCTGGCTTCAGGATCGCTTGGTTTCAGTGGGTTTGAAACCGATTAACAATATTGTCGATATAACCAATTTTGTAATGATGGAAAGCGGCCAACCGCTTCATGCCTTTGACTTTGACCGCCTTGCCGAAAACCGGATTGTGGTGCGCACAGCCAGGGAAGGTGAAGCCTTTATCACTCTTGATGGGAAAGAACGCCGCCTTGACCCGGAAATGCTTATGATTTGCGACGGTGAAAAACCGGTCGCCCTTGCGGGGGTTATGGGTGGATTGAATTCCGAAATTGAAGACTCCACAACAAAAATTCTTCTTGAAAGTGCATATTTTGATCCGGTTTGCATCCGAAAGACTTCAAAAAAAACGGGGTTAAACACAGATGCTTCACACCGTTTCGAACGTGGCGTGGATCCCAAAGGAACCATTACCGCATTAAATCGAGCCACGCAGCTCATTGCTGAAATCGGTGGTGGTAAACTTATTAAAGGTACAATCGATGAATATCCAAACACTTTCCCTGAGAAGATAATTGATTTCAGCGTCACGGCGTTAAACCGTCGGCTGGGTATTCGCCTGGATATAAATGATATTGAAAACCATTTAAAATCGATTGAATTTCAAGTGCATAAGATTGGCAATGACAGACTTCAGGTTATTCCGCCATCCTGTAGAGTCGATATAACCAGATTTGAAGACATTACAGAAGAAATTGCACGTCTATTCGGTTACAACAACATCAAAACAACCTTTCCACTAATACCTGCTGAAGCCAGGCATTCATCAAAAAAAATCGAATCAAGGGATCGAATTAAATGTCTGATGACCGGTCTGGGATTTAACGAAGCAATAAATTATAGTTTTATCAGCAATCTATCATGTGATCGCCTCAATCTTGAACCGGATGATAAAAAAAGACAGGTTGTAAATGTTTTAAATCCTCTGTCTGAAGATCAGTCGGTAATGAGAACGTCTCTTATACCCGGTCTTCTTGAAACAATGAAATACAATATATCAGTTCAGAACAGAAATCTTAAGCTGTTTGAGATCGGCAATGTCTTTTTTAACACAGTCCAAAAAGACAGCCTGCCTGATGAAGTTGAAATGCTGGCAGGCCTCTGGACAGGAAAAAGAGTGGATGCGGTTTGGTTTTCCAAGGAAATAAATTGTGATTTTTATGATATAAAAGGCGCTGTTGAAGAACTTTTAGGAAACCTTGGCATCGTTAACACAGACTTTACCCACATGCCGACGGCATCCTGTTTTTATACAAAGCTCGGATTTGCGGCCCAGGTTATTATTAAAGATGAACCCATAGGACTTGCCGGAGAATTACATCCTAAAGTGCTTAATAATTATGATTTAAAGCAAACGGCCTTTATTTTTGAATTAAATTTTGATAGACTTGTAAATCACATGCCGGACACTAAATCTGTATCGCCAATTCCGAAGTTCCCGGCCACATCAAGGGATATTACTCTGATCGTTAATAAGGATATTGAAGCAAATAAAATCCTGCAAAGCGTTATTGATTTAAATGAAGAGCTGGTGGAAAACTTACACCTGTTTGATGTTTTTGAAGGTGATCCTATTCCTGCAGGGAGAAAAAGCATCTCATTTCGAATAACCTACAGATCTTCCAGTGAAACCTTGGAAGATAACAGGGTAAATAATCTTCATAAAAGCATTTCGGACAGGCTTTTGAAAAAGGTTGATGCAACCCTGCCGACCGTATAATCTTTTTAACTCGCCAGCTTTTTGAAAATAGTACCGCTTGTTTGAAATCGACTTGTTTCAAAAGACTGAACGGTTGCTAACCTTTTAAACGCTGTGGGTTAAACAATGGAAAACCACACTTCTTATCAAGAAGAACTGCCGGACAAGCTTTACTTCAAGGTGGGAGAAGTAAGTGCAATTGTTGGGGTCCCGGCGTATGTTTTGAGATTCTGGGAGGCTGAGTTCAAGAAGATAAATCCCAAACGGTCTGCTTCAGGTCAGAGGCTGTATAGGAAAAGTGACATTGAGCTGATTCTAAAGATAAAACACCTTTTGTATGAAAAGAAATTTACAATTCAGGGGGCCAGGCAGCATTTAAAAATCAAACCGGATGAAAAAAAAGAAAAATCTTCAACCATCTCACTCGATGAAATTCGTATGGGACTTAAAAGCATACGCGATCTTATAAGCTAATCCGAATTTTATTATTGAATTATATTGACAAGGGGTTTTTTTTTTAATATCTTACAAAATCCACGCGCGGGCATAACTCAGTGGTAGAGTACAAGCTTCCCAAGCTTGGAGTCGCGAGTTCAAATCTCGTTGCCCGCTCCATTGGACGTTCGCCTTGTTTATTATAAAGGTCTCTTATCTAAGCGTAGATTTTGGTTATGCATGTGTGGTTTGGAGTTAATTTTTTCCTTATGGTTATTTACATGAACAGATAAAGTCTCTCGATCCACTAAAAGATCTACCTGTATTAGAAGAAACGGGCGAAAGCCCGTTTTTATTTTTTTATGGGGGACAATTTGATGAATTTCTAAATAATGTCCATCCAGAAATGGTAGATTTTGGTTTCCGGCAAGGCCCGAGCGAGTTTTCAACCGCAGGCATAGCGCGCTATTTCGAGGATTGAAAACGAGCGAGAACGCCGCTGGGGGCCGAAAGATGCCGTTTATGGATGGACACTAAATAGTCAAATTCATCAAATTGATAGGCCATTGAAAGGTCAAAGAAAAAAAGCAAATAAAAGACTAAAATTTAAGGTCAAGACCCAGACACATAAAAACCGATCTTCGGTAAATAAGGAAAAAATTGTTGCGCAGGCAAGAGATTTAATAGAATCGTTGTGTGAAACCGAGGGGTTGGAGTTGGTCCACCTTGAATATCAACGGGAAGCAGGCGGGAGGATGCTCCGCCTTTTTATAGACAGACCCGGGGGAGTTACTCTCGACGACTGTGTGCACATAAGCCGCCAGTCGAGCGACCTTTTGGATATATATCTTGAAGATACCGGGCCATACAGTCTGGAGGTCTCATCGCCGGGACCGAATCGTCCCCTTGGGAAAAGGCTTGACTTTGATAGATTCAAAGGAAGCCGTGTAAAAATTAGAACCGCTCAATCTGTTGACGGCCAAAAAAAATTCAAAGGTGTCCTTATGGGCATATCTGAAGAGATTGTAAAACTGTCGGTCGATGGCAAAACAGCATGTATTCCTTACCAGAAAATTATTATGGCGCGACTTGCTGATTAGCCCGAATGTGCACCCTTGGTTGAACAATCAGGGTTTAATTCGGACAACAGTTGATATTTAGAATAACGGGGAAAGACGTATGTTTATAGCAGATATAAAACGTGTCATTGAACAGGTTAGTCGAGACAAGGGTATTAACCGAGAGGTACTTATCAAAGCACTTGAGGAGGCCCTGGAATCTGCTGCGAGAAAAAAGTTTGGGACCAAAGTAGATATTGAAGTTCAATACAATGAGGCAAGCGGGGAAATTGAAGTGTTCCAGTTTAAAGATGTGGCTGAAGAGATTACAGAGCCTGACCTCCAAATAAGCCTTGAAGAAGGGCGCAAGCTGGATTCGGAATGCGAAATCGGTGACAGCCTCGGCACAAAAATGGATACTTCCACTTTTGGACGTATAGCCGCACAGTCGGCCAAACAAGTCATTATACAGAAAATGAAAGACGCGGAAAGGGATGCTGTTTATTCGAGTTTTGTTGGTCGAAAAGGTGAAATTATAAACGGAATTGTACAGCGTTTTGACCGTAACGACATTATTGTTAATTTAGGGCAGACCGAAGGTATACTTCCGACAAGAGAGCAGATTCCTAAGGAATCGTATCGACGGGGTGATCGTATCAGAGCATATATAATGGATGTACTTCATGAAACTCGCGGCCCGCAAATTATTCTTTCGAGAACACACCCTGATTTTCTGATCTGTCTTTTCAAAACAGAAGTTCCGGAAATCAACGAGGGTATCGTAACTATTATGGGTGCGGTTCGTGAACCCGGAATCCGTGCAAAGTTTGCAGCGACTTCAAACGATTCTGATATAGACCCGGTTGGCGCCTGTGTCGGAATGAAAGGGAGTCGTGTGCAGAACGTTGTTCAGGAACTGAGAGGTGAAAAAATAGATATTATATCCTGGCATATTGATCCTGCAAAATTTGTATGCAATGCACTTGCACCTGCCGAAATATCCAGAGTTATTATTGATGAAGAGAATCGTTCAATGGAAGTCATTGTACCTGACGAATTTCTTTCAATAGCCATCGGGAAAAGAGGGCAAAATGTTCGTTTGGCCTCAAAACTTACAAAATGGCATCTTGATGTCATCAGTGAAACACGATACAGTAAAGCCATGCAAGATGGCTACAACTCTCTGGTTTCATTGCCGGGTGTTGGAATTAGCATGGCGGATGCTTTGTATGAAAAGGGATTTTATTCTGCTGAGGAACTCAGCAATTCTTCAGTAAAAGATTTGATACAGATCAGAGGCATTGCCGAAGAAAAAGCCATGCAACTGATCGAAACTGCAAAAGAATATGTGGCAAGCAGAGAACAAGTCGATGAAATATCGAATGAAGCTTTGCCGAATGATAAGTTGGATAGCGATGAGGATTCAGCGGTTTCAGATGTTCAGGAGGTCTTAAAAGAAGAGACAATCGACGAAATACCTAAAGAAGCTATACCGGATGATGAAGCGAACGGCCATGAGACTTCAGCGGTTTCAGATGTTCGGGAGGTCTTAAAAGAAAATAGTGATAGTGATGAGCAGATGTCCGGCCATTCTTTATCAGCTGATAATGCTGCAGAAGATGACGGATAGCCCATATACTGGCCAGGTTGGTTTTTTAAATCGGCCCAATTAACATATTGATAAAAAACATAAACGAAAGTTCGATAACAACCAAATTCAGGGGGGATGGATGGCAAAGATCAGAATATATGAACTTGCCAGAGATCTTAACGTAACAAATAAGGAACTACTTGAGAAGATACGGAATATGGATATTGATGTAAAAAGCCATATGAGTTCTCTGGATGATGAAGCTGTGACCAGGATAAAAATGAATTTAGTTGGCTCACCACAAAAAGAGGTTGAGGAAACGCGTATAAAGCCGTCGATTATCAGAAGACGGAAAAAACGTGTGAAGCAAATACCGGTTCAGGCAGAGACGGCTATTGAACCGGAACAGCATTCCGAAAAGGCAGAAGTTGCTGATCAATCGTCTGAAAAAGCGATTAAAGAAAAAGAAATGCCCCCGGAAAAAGAACCGGAAGAGCTTCTCAAGAAAGATGCCCCTGAACGTGTTGCCAAAGGAAAAAAGGCTGTAGAGAAAGACGCAGCAGGCAAGGAGGACACACCTGAAGGAGTCGTTGCACAACCCATTGTTTCGAAAGAAAAACATAAAGTCGAGAAACCGGTCGCTTTAAAGAAATTCAAAAAGAAAAAAGCCGCCAAAAAGATTAAAAAAGATATTCCGGCAAGGATTATAAAACTGCCAGTAACCCCCGCCCCGGAGAAAAAAGCGCCCGAGATCGAAAAAGACCGGGTTCATATACCCAAAACAAAACCTGAAAAAATACCTACACCGAAAACAGAGGCGCCTGAAAAAGACAAAAAGAAAAAAAAGAAATGGACAAAAAAGCTCGATGAAGCTGTAAGTGATAGAAAGTTTTTCAAAAAGAAAATCTCCTTCCGGAAAAAAGAGGTGGTTGAGGGGGCCGACCTTTATATTAAGGGTCATCGGACTCGTAAGGGCCGAAAGGTTGCAAAGGCTAAAACAACGATTGTGAAACAAAAGCCTCTGATAACCACTCCTAAAGCCATAAAGCGTAGAATAAAAATTGATGAGGCCATTGCCCTGTCTGATCTGGCAAAACGAATGGGAATCAAAGCCGGAGAAATGATCAAAAAGCTGATGGAGTTAGGTGTTATGGCAACCGTTAACCAGGCCATAGACTTTGATACCGCCGTTCTTGTGGCCGCAGAATTCGATTACGAACTGGAAAAAGCCTCTTTTGAGGAAGAAAATGTGTTAAAAATAGAAAAAGATGATCCGGATAAGCTCATAGCCAGACCGCCGGTGGTAACTATTATGGGACATGTGGATCATGGGAAGACATCTCTTCTTGATGTGATAAGAAAAACCAAAGTCACGGAAAATGAAGCCGGGGGAATCACGCAACATATCGGGGCTTACTATGTATCCACAGATAAAGGCCAGATTGTATTCCTGGATACGCCGGGCCATGAAGCGTTTACTGAAATGCGTGCCCGTGGCGCCAGGGTCACGGACCTGGTAATTCTGGTTGTTGCTGCTGATGATGGCGTCATGCCGCAGACCATTGAGGCGATAAACCACTCCAAAGCCGCAAAAGTCCCGATCATTGTAGCAATTAACAAAATAGATAAAGACAATGCTGATCCTGAGCGCGTTCAGCGTGAACTTGCAGATGTAGGTCTTGTACCTGAGGATTGGGGCGGTGATACTATTTTCGTCCAGGTTTCTGCCAAAAAGAAACAGGGAATTGATGATCTGCTTGAAATGGTTCTCCTTCAGACAGAAATATTGGAGCTTAAAGCAAATCCGGATAGGCTTGCCATGGGTTACGTGGTTGAAGCAAAGCTGGATTCAGGCAGAGGCCCTGTTGCAACGGTTCTTGTTAAGCATGGAACTCTGATGATTCATGATCCGGTGGTCTGTGGCGTACACTATGGCAAAATACGAGCCTTGCTGAACGATAGAGGAGTCCAGGTAACGTCCGCAGGGCCTTCAATGCCGGTTGAAATAATCGGACTTTCAGGTGTTCCTAATGCCGGAGATGAGTTGCTTGCGCTGGCAGACGAAAAAAATGCCAAGCAGGTCAGTTCCCATCGAATACAGAAACAACGGTCTAAAGAACTGGCGACAACCAGCAGATTAAGTCTTGAAAAACTTTATGAGCAGATACAGACAAACCGGGTTAAGGATCTAAACCTCATAATCAAGGCCGATGTACATGGTTCTATTGAAGCCCTTGAAAAAGCTTTGATAAAACTTTCCAACCAAGAGGTCAGAATTAACGTGGTCCATTCAGCTACCGGCACATTGACCGAATCGGATATTTCCCTGGCCACCGTTTCTGATGCCATAATTATAGGGTTTAACGTCCGTCCCACCTCTAAAATTCAGGCGTTTGCCCATGAAGAAAACGTGGATATACGTTTTTATAATGTCATTTATGATATTATAAAAGACATCAAGGATGCCATACTCGGTATGATGTCGTCTACTTTTGAAGAAAGGATCCTGGGAAAAGCCGAGGTTCGCGAAGTGTTCCACGTTCCAAAAGTTGGGGCTATCGCAGGTTGCTATGTCACCGAAGGAAAAATAGAGCGGGGGCAGCTTGCGCGCGTCCTCAGGGATTGGATTGTCTGTTATGAGGGTAAAATTTCTTCCCTCCGGCATTTCAAAGACGATATTAAAGAAGCCCAGAGCGGTTATGAATGTGGGATCGGTATTCAAAAATATAATGACATCAAGGTGGGTGATATCATAGAATGTTATTACCTTGAGGAGATCAAACCTGAACTTAAAGAATAGATGTATACTTGGCACGGGTATAAATTTAGGTTAAAGTCAACAAAATGCTCAAAATATGACCGTGCGAGATATAAATAAGAGTGACATGGTTGCTGGTTTAGGGATTATCATATTCAGGCTGCATGATTGCCGTTCTTTAAAAGGCAAAAGGAAGATTGTAAAATCGATCATTACCCGGCTGCGCAACAATTTTAATGTTTCGGTTGCAGAGGTCGGAGCAAATGACATTTATCAAAAAGCAGTAATAGGGTTTGCCCTTGTTGGTAACAATCGAAAGGTGATAAACTCTAAGATAGACAAGATTTTTAATCTTGCAGACGAGTTGAATCTGGCCGAGATCATCGACAGTGAAATGGAGATCATCAATTTATGAAACCGTTTGCAAGATCTGACAGAGTTAGTGGCCAGATACAAAAAGTGTTGTCGGAAATATTGCTGAAAAAAGTTAAAGATCCTCGTCTTGCAAATGCCAGCATTACAGATGTAAGGATGTCTCGAGATTTAAGAATTGCACGCGTATACTTCGTTACATCCGGCAACAAAAAAAACATTGAAGAGGCGGCACAAGGATTTAAAAGTGCTCTGGGATATGTAAAACGTACACTTGCCCGGAAGTTGGGGCTGCGTTATATGCCGGATATCAAATTTTTTTACGATGAATCTTTTGACTACGGATCACACATAGATAAAGTTTTGAAGGCTGTAAAAGCGGATAATGGACCAAATAATACGTTATTTGAAAAATAGCGACCACATTTTAGTTGCTTCCCACACGAACCCGGACGGCGATGCAATCGGCTCTTTGATCGCCATGGGACTTTGTTTTGATGCATTGAATAAAAAAACAACGTTATACAATGAAAGTCCCATTCCTGCTGTGTACCGTTTTCTCCCTGCTGCAAATCGTGTTGTGAGGAATATAAAAAACAAAAATTACGATCTTGCCGTTATTCTTGATTGCGGAGATTTACAACGAATCGGGAGGGCTGTTTCAACGGTTAGACAGATTCCGATCATTGTCAACATCGATCATCATGTTACCAATACCCGTTTTGGTCATATTCAACTCATAGATACTTCAGCATGTGCCACCGCTGAAATCATATACCGTCTGATAAAACAGATGGATATTCCCTTTGACAAAGCCATTGCTACATCAATATACACGGGAATCTTGACCGATACCGGTTCATTTCGTTTTTCCAATACAAACAGGGCTGCTTTTTCAATCTGTCAAGAAATGGTAGGATTGGGCGTCGATCCTTATAATATTGCTCAACATGTATATGGAGGAACATATTCTTTGGGCCGCATAAAGCTTCTTAATCTGGCCCTTGACTCTATCGAGATCTCAAATAACGGCAAACTATCAATTATGACACTGAGTCAAGATATGTTTGATGAAACACATACCCAGGCGGACGATGGAGACGGTTTGATCAATTACGCAAAACGTATTGAGGATGTCAAAGTTGCGGCACTGATACAGGAAAACCGGAACGGCAAAGAAAATCCAATAAATTTTAAGAGGTTTCATGTCAGTCTCCGTTCCGATGGAACGGTTGATGTGGCTTCAATTGCAGCTTCGTTTGGCGGAGGCGGCCATTCCATTGCCGCCGGATTCAGTATTGAAACCACGCTTTCTGATATAACATCACAAATTTTAAAGCTGGCCGAAAAAATATGACTGAACTTAGGGGCTTCGCCCCAATTGGAACAATGGAATGATGGGTGAGCTTGTCCTGAACGAAGTTGAAGGAAAGGAGTTTTTTACAATTTAAATGGGTTATTTCCGCCCTTGCCCCCAATATTCCAGCATTCCATTCTGATGGCATAAACAGGTTGCCATTAATAAATTTTTAATTTCAAGAGGCTGTAGAATTTCCGAGATGTTAACTTATGCAGTCTGAATTAAACGGGATTTTACTTGTTGATAAACCCGCAGGTATAACCTCAGCCAAGGTAGTTGCCCGTATAAAGAAAAAATTGGGAGCAAGAAAAGTCGGGCATACCGGTACACTTGATCCTTTTGCAACGGGTATCCTGGTGTGCTGTATCAATCGTGGGACAAAGCTTGCCAGGTTTTTCCTGCACGGTAACAAAAAATATGAAGCTGTTCTTCAACTGGGTATTGAAACAGACACGCAGGATTCAACCGGAATTGTTACATCCACATGTGATAACGTATTATTTTCTGAAATAAAAATACGGTCCGTATTTAACCAGTTTAAGGGAACGATTGAGCAAATCCCACCGGTTTATTCGGCACTGAAATGTAAGGGAACCCCCCTTTACAAGCTGGCGCGCAGGGGTAATCCGGTTCAGAAACCGGCAAGACGCGTCACTATTTTTAACATTGAAATACTTAGAATCAATCTGCCGTTGATACATTTTAGTGTATCCTGCTCAGCAGGTACATATATCCGAACACTCTGTGCAGATATAGGAAAATTTCTCGGATGCGGTGGCCACCTTAAAGAATTAAGGCGGATCCAAAGCGGCGGGTTCTCAATTACCGAGGCTGTGAAATTATCAGAGATAGAAAATTTTGCTTTATCCGGGAAAATATCTGATCGGATAATAAGCATGTCAAACGCCTTGCAGGATATGCCCGAACATATTGCTGATAAAGCTTTGGCAAAAAAAATAATGCATGGTAATATCATAACAAAAAAGGATTTAAGGCCGATACATACAGAGACATCAGAAGGCTTTATCAAAATCGTTGATACAAATAACAATCTTATTGCCGTATTAAAGGATACAAAAAAGAGGAACAGGTATGGTTATTGTTGTGTATTCAACAATTGACGGTTTCGTAAAAAGTCCAACTTCTGCGTTGTGCTGCATTTCGTAATCATTCAACGTACGAAAAGTACGCCTCATGATTACAAAATTTACACGCCTTGAATTTGAACTTTTTACGAAACCGTCACAATTAAGTAATTAATTTATATTTTAACAAGAGGAGGCGAAAATAAATTGGTTTTAACAACAAAAGACAAAAAGGAGCTGATCGAGCGGTTTAAGTTGCACGAAAACGATACCGGTTCTCCGGAAGTACAGGTCGGACTTCTGACATACCGTATTTCTTATCTTACAGACCACTTAAAGGTTCATAAAAAGGATCATCATTCCAGAAGGGGGTTGTTGATTTTAGTCGGCAGACGGCGCAGGCTCTTAAACTACGTAAAAAATAAAGATGTAAAACGATACAGGGCAATCATCGAAACCCTGGGATTGAGAAGATAGAGCACATATTTTATGTGATCTCTTGCCCAGGAGATAAAATACAGCCTAATTTATTACATGCCTGTATTGTTCGTATAAGCACAAGACAGCCTCATAGAACCGTACCTGCATAAGGGCTTAATTTTTAATCTGCCGTCAGCAATTGAACTTGACCTTTTGCTATTTAATGATCAGCCCAAAAAGAATTATGGAATTTGGCATGTAATTACAAATTTGAAGCTGCTTTATTTTTAGGAGACAAATATGGAAACTTTACTCAAAACTGAAATCGGTGGAAAAACACTGAGTATCGAAACCGGTAAAATCGCCAAGCAGGCATCCGGTTCGGTTGTGGTTCAATATGGAGACACCATTGTACTTGCTGCAGTGGTATCTTCTCAAGAAGAACGCACCATAGATTTTTTGCCGCTTACCGTTGAATATCAGGAAAAGGTATATGCGGCGGGCCGAATACCCGGGAATTATTTCAGGCGCGAAATCGGCAGGCCCAGTGAAAAGGAGACCCTGACCGCCCGCCTTATAGACCGGCCCATCAGGCCGCTTTTCCCCAAAAAATACCGATGTGAAACTCAAGTTATTGCAACCGTACTCTCCATGGACCAGGAAAATGATCCTGACATTCTGGCAATGATAGGGACATCCGCTGCTCTTGAAATATCAGACATTCCATTTGCGGGGCCGATTGCATGTGTACGTGTCGGCCGGATAGATGGTCAATTAAAAATCAATCCTACTGTAGACGAATACGAAAATTTGGACATCAACATCATTGTTGCCGGTTCAAAAACTGGTGTTGTAATGGTAGAAGGCGGTGGCAATATTGTTAGTGAATCTGATATGCTTGAAGCAATTTTTTTCGGCCATAAAGCCATGCAGCCGCTTTTAGATATGCAAGTGAAACTCAAGGAAATCAACGGAGTGCCGAAACGGCCCTTTATACCGCCCGAAATGGATAATGAGCTGGTCCAAAAAGTTGAACCCCAGGCATCCCCGAGGATATACCAAGTCCTGATGATACCTGATAAAATTAAACGAAGCGCTGCACTAAGGGCAATAAAATCAGATATTATTGAACAACTCGGGGAAGATTATGTGGATCGCAGAGGCGAAGTAAGCACTATATTAAATGACATACTAAAAAAAATCAGCAGGGATGTTGTTCTTAAAGAGAGGCGTCGGATTGATAAAAGAAAATTTGATGAAATAAGGCCGATTGCATGTGAGGTCGGCATATTGCCCAGACCCCACGGCAGTGCTCTTTTTACACGTGGAGAAACCCAGGTGATATGTGTGCTGACCCTCGGATCGGGTCGGGATGAGCAGCGTGTGGAGACGCTACTTGGTGAAGAACAGAGGCCCTTTATGCTTCATTACAATTTTCCACCGTATTCGGTAGGAGAAGTCAGACGCATCGGTGGACCGAGCCGCAGAGATATCGGTCACGGCGGGCTGTCCACCAGAGCCATAGAAAAAACCCTGCCGGATAAAGAAGAATTTGACTATACCATCCGCCTTGTTTCAGAAGTCTTAGAGTCCAACGGATCTTCATCCATGGGGACCGTATGTTCGGGTACCCTGGCGCTAATGGACGGTGGCGTTCCAATCAAAGCTCCGGTTTCAGGTATTGCCATGGGGCTCGTAAAGGAAGGAGATGATGTGGTTATCCTGTCGGATATTCTTGGGGATGAAGACCACACCGGTGATATGGATTTTAAAGTTGCCGGCACAAAAGACGGCATAACTGCACTCCAGATGGATATAAAAATTCATGAACTTTCCAAGGATATTATGGGAAAAGCCCTTGAACAGGCACGCGTGGGTCGGCTTCATATCCTTGAAAGGATGTTAGAAGCTCTTAAGGAACCTCGTGACCAAATTTCTCCCTATGCACCGATAATAATTACGCTCAATATTAATCCTGACAAGATCCGTGAAGTCATCGGTCCCGGAGGAAAAATCATCAGGGCAATTCAAAATGAAACCGATACAAAACTTGAAATAGATGATCAGGGCGTGGTCAAAATTGCCGCTTTTTCCAAA
>JAYEFV010000187.1:0-3821 GCA_034658755.1 Thermodesulfobacteriota bacterium
TCAAGTTTTTTTCCGTTGAACATTGAACATTGGATATTGGATATTGGATATTTCAACATCGGCACAATTTTATCGATGCTGTTTTAATAAGCACCTAACCACGCAGGCTCTCATACAGCGCAATTCCAACCGTGGTGGATAGGTTAAGACACCTGATTTCATCAGTGATGGGGATATGGTAAGTGGCATGTTTATATAGTGATATGATGGTTTGGGAGAGTCCTTTTGTTTCCGAGCCAAAGACAAGGAATAATCTTGCCGGAGACGGCATGGACCAGAAGGGCTTTGAACCATTTTTAGTAAACAGTGCGACCTCGTGTTTTTGTGGGGCCATGTTTTCCTGAAAACTTTTAAAATCGTTCCAGACCGAAAGTTTGACTTTATGCCAGTAATCCAGACCCGCTCTTTTAAGTTCTCGGCTTTCAAGGGAGAAACCCAAGGGTTTAACCAGATGAAGAAATGCGCCCACCCCCAGACAGGTGCGCCCGATATTTCCGGTGTTCCAGTGCACTTCCGGTGCAACCAGAACAACATGGCGTTCAACATTATTATTCGTGATAGTTTGAGGAGGGTTATTCATCTACAGGCGCTTGCCGCAGTATGGACAGTATGCGAAATCCTCATGTAAATCCTTGCCGCAATGATGACACGTTGCACCTTTTCTGTCTGCCAGTCGGCTATGTTCTTCTTTGAATTCATGCACCGTTTTTTCACACCGGTCACACATGATAAACGGTTCACCCTTTTTGATCCTTAACACCGGAATAAAAAAAAGATACAAATAGTGATCTACACGTTTGAAATAAGCCCGGACCAGACCACACACAGGGCAAAGTCTTGGGTTAGTGTTAAGAATTTTTATTTTAGGAGAAACACCGGCAATTAAAAACATATAATAACATCCAGGAAAATCTGCAATTTCTCGAAAATATAGGTTATTTAATGGCAACCTGTTTATACCATCAGAATGGAAGAATGGAATGCTGGAAGTAAGGGCGGAAATAAATCATTTTAATTGTGAAAAAACTCCTTCAAACCCATCATTCCATTACTCCATCATTCCACTATTCCAACTGGGGCGAAGCCCCTAAGTTCCTCCTTGCTAAAAAAACATCTCCATTAATTTTTCAATCCGGATATCATATGAGACCTTCAACTGCAACTATTTCTATTTATAAAATATTTTGTTATGAGACTTGCCCGGTTTGGAACCAATGACTATTCAATTGAAAAGAGATACACGCCGTCGTGAAGCGTTTGCCCTGTACAACTATTAGAAAAAACAATAATTATTGAGATGGTTCATGATATCTCGATATATGATTATCACATCTTGAATTATGAAAAGTGGTTACGGTTATTCAAAGATATGATACCCTTCTCATTATAGGCCATCTGGTTCTTGTAAATCTCATAATATTTAAAGACCTTTTTGATATAGTACCGGGTTTCCTTGAAAGGTGGTATACCCTGATAATGCCTTACGTTTCTGCTCCCGGCATTGTATGCCGCAAGTGCCAGTTCGACGTCTCCGTCAAATTGGTTAACAAGCTGTTTGAAATACCGCACCCCACCGCTTATGTTTTGCTTGGGGTTGAAAACATCCTCCACACCCAGCGCCTGGGCGGTTGCCGGCATCAACTGCATAAGGCCTTTTGCACCTCTTTTGGAAATTGCTCTGGCGTTATATCCGGACTCCGCCATAATGATCGCCTTTACAAGAGCAGGATCAACCTGGTGGCGACCGGCCGCTTGAATGACAATGGGGTGTAAGAGACGTTCGGCTTTTTTTCCGCTAATGGATGATAAACCGGCTTTCTTACCGGCAATGGATGACGAACGGCATTCCGTTTTGGCAGCAAGAACCTCTTTTTTCAACGTCTGGGAACTTATCACTTTTTGGGTGTTACGATTATGAGCATAAGTTACACTCAGAATCATTACAGCAATGAATAGTAAGCGTATAACTCCCACTAATAATAGGTATACTGTTAATTTTTTATTAATTGTAGATTTCATTTTTAATAAAGTGTTTCCCGATGAATTAATTAAATACCTTTTTTGCCGACTTATAAGTGCAAAAATCATGCAAAATAAAACCAATAAAATATAATGATATAAATAACAGATAGTTATATGAAGTAAATTGCAAGGATAGTTGTGCAAATTTATTGCACAATATGTTGAATTGTGAAGTAAACTACATAAAATTTATGTAAAGTTTTATACCTAAATTTTGTAAGTATGAGGAAAGGACTGAGACATAAGATAATGAATTTTATCGGAACTGCGTTAATCCGGATTTTTTTTCATCATAGACGCAGCACAGGAAGTAATATAGAAAAGTACATATTGACCTCGATGGTCTTTTCAATTATTTTCACTTTATCCATCAACCCAGTTAGTGTCCATCCATAAATGGTAGATTTTGGTTTCCGGCAAGGCCCGAGCGAGTTTTCAACCGCAGGCATAGCGCGCTATTTCGAAGATTGAAAACGATCGAGAACGCCGCCGGGGGCCGAAAGATGTCGTTTATGGATGGACACTAGTTAATTTCGAACCATTGTAACGCTGCAATAGAAAAAAATGAAAAAACATTCGCATAATCATATTGAAACTTACGACGGTTTGGCAGGACTCGGGCTGGATCGTGAAACCGACGAAAACACGATTATCTATTACCTTCAGAAATTTTCCGATGACACGCTGATGAAAGAATTAGTAAAAAGACTGACGGATGAAGAACTTGAAGAAATATTTTCTCTGCTGACTCGTTTACTTAGGAAACATTTAACAGATTCCGAGTATCATAATCTTTTCCTCAAAGATAATCATCCATAAAATCAAATTTTGTACTTTCCGAACTCTTCAGGAGAAAGGTTTTCAAGATATTCCGCCCACTTTTTTCCTTCTTCGCTTTTGTTGAGCACCTCAAAATCACCTTCCGTCATTTGAGATTTTTCGAAAATCTTATCATGCACATAAATGGGCGCATGAAAACGAAGTGCAATGGCAATCGCATCGCTCGGGCGGGCATCCATCTTAAAACTTCTTTCTTGAGATACAAAATATATCTTGGCGTAAAAAGTGTTATCCTTTAGATCACACACTTCAACTTTCGACACGACCATATCCAGACTGTCGATGAAATTCTTGAAAAGATCATGGGTCATGGGTCGGTCAAATTTGATATCCCTGAGTGCTGAAGCTATGGATGTGGCTTCTAACAAGCCGATCCATATGGGAACAGCCTGGTCACCTTTCACTGACTTCAAGATAAGAATGGGTGTATTTGATGTGGGATCTATTGCCATACTTGCTATGTTTACTTCATGCAACATAACTTTTTTCTCCTCTAAAACCCAAAAATATGGGCACTATGCTAACCGGTTCACCCCAGAGTGAATGGGAATGTGCCTTCAAAATTTTGACAGTAACCATCCGGCTTGTAGCGATTTCATCACAGGAAACCGTGTTATTCCTCCAGGAAAAATTTACGATCTTATTTGTTGATGTCCGTCCGGTCCACTGAACATTATGATTTATGCTTTGTTTGTTAATCCGGGTCTGCTTCTTGCTTAAACCTTCTACAAGGATCGATTGCGTCGATCCCACCAGTTCCTTATTTTTTTGGGTTGTAAAATGTGCCTGAAGGTTTAGTACTTGCTGTAATCTTTCTTTTTTTTCCTTTTCTGAAATTTTGTCTTCAAATCGGGCCGCCGCTGCATTTGGACGGTCTGAATATTTGAACGCAAACAGACCGTCAAACTCCACTTTCTTAATCAATTCCAGGGTTTCTTCAAAATCGGCTCTTGTCTCTC
>JAYEFV010000188.1:0-3816 GCA_034658755.1 Thermodesulfobacteriota bacterium
GTCCTCGATCATCTTTCAACCCCAAAAGTGTATAATACCTAAATTCTGCAAGCCTTGTATCTGCCGGATATACAAGGCATCAATCGTGCAGCCGTATTGTAATACTGCAATCGATTGATAACGCAGTAGATCCGGTTGAGACGAGGCTCCCGAAGGGTTAACTTTTTTCGAAATCTAATACGGATTTCATCCTTTTATTTGGCCCGTTATCGGTGTGCGGATATTGATAAAAACATCTCGATAGCGCATTGTAATTATTTCAAATTTATCTCTTTCGAAAAAAATTAATGCAGATTTTAGGTGATATTAAAGTATACCGACCAAAAACGCCTGGTCATGCTCAGCAGTCCCTTTCTTTTTCTTACAACCCCAATTAATCTTTTATCGGCGTATATTTCCCTGAGTGTCTTCAAGTCTTTCTCATCCCCAAAATCCAGAACTCTGGCAATGATATAGTCAGCGTGCTGTTCTATATCTACTGACTCAGCATCCCAAAAGAGGGTGGGGTCAAATAATCTCTTGGCATCTTTTATGCTGTCCATCCTGATATCAGTCAATGTCTTTCCCTAAAAAAAAGTGCATCAATTTTCATTGGACACTTATCTTCGAAAAAGCGGACATAATTAGAAAATTCAGAATAATTGGATTGTGTCAAAAGCAAAAGCATATCTAACCCTGCTTCCTCAATAATTACATAAGTATGCTGTTTTTATCGCTATTTTAACTCCAACGTCCTTCAGACAAAACTCTGGATAAATTCTTATCTCGCCTTATCAACCGCGCAATATCCCATGCTTTCTCCTTATCTGAATCGGACATTACTAAAAAAAGATTTCTGATATCTTCTTCATCCTGGACTCCACCTGCCATTAACTTCATGCCGACCAAATATTCTTTTGGATATGGATAAAGAGGGCCTGTATGAGGAGCATCCATACTTTTTAAGCCTTCCAGCTCCCATTGATAATTTGCAATCAATATATCAAGTTTTTTGAATCGTTTTTCCAGATCGGTTATGATTATCAAATCATGTTTGAAAGGATCTGACGCATCTTTCGATGCTTCAAAATTCTTAACCTCAAACTTTCCCCCAAGTTCTTGTCTTAAAAATGACGCGAATGCCTTTCCTATATTGCCAATATCTTTTTTTTCGTCTCCGCAAAACAAGAGTATGTCAAGATCAATTGTTGTTCTGGGTATACCATGCATAATGACTGCTTCTCCACCCACAATTGCGGCAAGCCTTGTAACATTGGCCTGCTCAGAAAATTTATCTATGCATTCTGTAACTATTTGTAATAAGCTTTTCATACGCCTCTTCCGGTGAAATATTATACATTTGTGCCATCCGCTCTAAGCTCTCATCCAGGCGCTTTTCTGCCTCTGCTGATCTCTCCTGAGGAGTCAGCTTCAAGAAGGCCTCAATCATTTCAAGCCATTTTTTCTCCATCAAATGTGACATAATTCTTTTAATCCACAGATTACGCAGATTACCCCGATAAAATATAAAAAGAAAATGCCCCAGTTAAATACGCTGCGCTCGTCTTCTACAAAGAATTTAACGGGGCAGGCACGGTTTTTTGTGAGTTATTGGGTTATATTTTAACCTTCGTTTGGATAACTCATGACAGAAACAAACTTTATGGCCCTTCTTCGTGCCTTAATGCCTGAACTATTACAAAAAAACGGGCTTTGGTGTCAAGGGAATTAGCCGGGACCAATATTGTTGTTCGGGATTCTCTTTTATTTGACCATATTTTCCATGTCTTTACCGAGCCGAAATAATGCAAGAGGGAGCGGTTCTGTGTGTATGCCCATAATTTCTCCATATCGTTGTGAACAGGTTAAAATGCGGCTATTGGAATATTTGGCAACCTGTTTAAGATTTTTGGGGCGTATCTGGGCAGTCCACTTAACTTCTACCGGCCAGAAACGGTTATGGCTAACATAGGCCACATCTACTTCCCCCTTTGCTTTAATGTAATATGTTGGATAATGCCTTGAGTAATGGGTTGCTACGCAAGACTCAGCCAGTCTTGAAGACCATTTCCGGTCTGAAAGAGCAACTTCAATCTGTATTTTATAGGGATCTTCAACTGGGGTTAACCAGGCGCGTATTGCATGGAAAATAAATGGATCGGTAAACATCATTTTGCGGGCCTTTTTCGGTGATGCTGATAGCTTGTCTTCTAAAATAGCCGCCTGAACAAATGCAACATCCATTGATTCCAGCAAGGCAACATAATCCGCCACTGTCTTGGGATGATCGATGGAAAGGTCTTTTGATAATGCATTCCATGTAACCTGGCTCCCATAACGATTAACAATTGCATTCAGAACTTCGCGCAGATAATGCTCCTGTTTACCCCTTTTTAAAACATCGCCTCTAATCCAGTCGCTGTATGTGTATAAAGTGGAAGGTTTTATATATCCATTTTTCTCCACATCATTTATAGCCGTAAGAAATCCGCCATGAGCCAGGTAATTCTTAAACTCTTCAAACAGTCTGCTGATCAACGGAGATTTTTCCTCAATGTCAGGGCCGGACAGGAGTTCCAATTCATCCCGGCAAAAACTTTTTTTTAAGTTGACAAATTCAAAAAAATTAAGGGGGTGGAGTAAGAAATCGACGATGTCTGCTTCCCCTCGCCTACCCGGAAACCGCATGCGTGCTTCTTTGATGAGCGCTGTGTCTGAACCGGTGAGCATCAATATTATATGTTCTAAGATACCGGCATCGGCCAGAAACTTTACCCCTTTGTCCCAACCGCGGATATATGTAACCTCATCAAGCAGCAAATAGCACATCTCGTTGCCAGGCATATCTCGAACCGTTTCTGTGACAAGCCTTACCAGCGAATGGTGATCATCAATAAGCTCACCGGTGAAATAAACTATCCTGGATGGATCGATATTCTTTTCAAGAAGCTCTGCCATCCACTGCTTTAACAGGGTCGTCTTGCCTATCTGTCGTCCGCCGCTGATCGAATAAATACCGGGGGTTTTGACTATAAGACGGTCAAGAAGCGGAAAGCGATAAACAAGCGCCTGATTCTGAAGCTGTCTCAAATGAGGATCAAGGTTTGAAAATAGAAACCGGTTTTCCAAATGAGTATTATGCGGGGAAAAGCGAATATCCATTTTTCACTAAACAATCGATGGTTTTGGAATATTTATAATACATACTGATTAAATTTGTTCAATGGCTATTATGCATATTTAAAACATGTTGTCAAGTTATAAAATCGTTTCTCGATTTTATACAACGCGGCTTCAATGGTGCATAGGCTTTGTGAACTCAGGTTCTTCTTTGTGTGTTTATTCCTTTGACGCTTTTTGACACGATTGAGGAAGTTTTTACTCTTTTCGGAACCGTCTATTTAGTTTGGAAATAACTTTGGTGTTATGATCCCCATCTTAGCCAGACGAAACTGCAGGGCTGTAAAAAGACATCCAAAACCATATTTGATGCTTCGGAACAAGTTAATTGATGAGGCTTCGGCAAAATACTTTGTCGGGCAGCTCACCTCGGCAACTGTATAACCGAGCCATAAAATTTGTGCCAGCATCTGATTATCAAAAACAAAATCATCAGAATTTTCTTTGAGGGGCAGACGTTCCAACAGCTCGCGTGAAAAGGCTCTGTATCCGGTATGGTACTCTGAAAGTTTCGCTTGCATCAGTATATTTTCTATTAATGTAAGGAAACGATTGGCGATGTACTTCCAAACCGGCATGCCCCCCTTCAGCGCATAACCGCCGAGGATCCTGGACCCAAGCACGCAATGATAAAGATCGTTTCCGATCATGGAAGCC
>JAYEFV010000189.1:0-3800 GCA_034658755.1 Thermodesulfobacteriota bacterium
ATTACTGTGAGAAACGCTATGGAAAGACCTGAGGCTTTAGATACTGGAAATATTATTTTGACAGGTTTAAATCCGGATACCATCCTTCAGGCAATTAAAATGGTGACGAAAGAAAAAGCTTCTTTGAGTAAGCATTCTATCCCGGCAGAGTATGAAGTAGAGAATGTTTCACAAAGAGTGGTCAAACTGATTATTGGGACTGCAAAACTTAGCCATCTTTGGGACAGTATATCAGTCAATAATTAAAGGCTCTGTTTGATGCGTATTCTAATTTTAACACAGTGGTTTAATCCGGAACCTTTTTTTAAGGGTTTGCCGTTTGCAAAAGAGTTAGTTAAGCTGGGCCATGAAGTAGAAGTGTTGACCGGATTTCCGAATTATCCCGGTGGCAAGATTTATGCTGGTTATAAAATAAAGATCTTCCAGCGGGAGTTGATAGATGGAATCCCTGTTTTGCGGGTTTCGCTGTATCCGAGCCATGATAACAATGCATTAAAGCGCGTAGCAAACTACACAAGTTTTGCATTATCAGCATCCCTCATAGGATTTTTTTTGGCGCAGAGACCAGATGTCATTTATGTATATCACCCGCCTGTTACTGCAAGTATGCCTGCATTAATTTTTCATATACTACGCAAGATTCCCTTTGTTTACGATATTCAAGATCTCTGGCCTGACACACTTGAAGCAACAATTATGTTGGACAATAGAATTGCTCTCTGGCTAGTTGATAAATGGTGTCAGTTTGTATATTCACAAACAGCTAAAATTGTTGTTTTATCTCCAGGTTTTAAAGAAACTCTAATCAAGCGCGGCGTGTCGAGTGATAAAATTGGGGTGATATACAATTGGTGTGATGAAAATCATCTTCAAACTGCTGGACGAAATGAGGCCCTGGCGCGTGAACTTGGTTTGGCCAATCGGTTCAATATCGTATTTGCTGGAACAATGGGTAAGGCGCAAGCGTTAGATGCGGTTTTAGATGCTGCGGATTTACTGTATGAAAAGTACCCATCAATTCAATTTATTTTTGTGGGTGGTGGTATTGATGTTGAGAGATTGAAGAAAAAAGCACGAGACCTAAAATTGCGAAACGTTCTTTTTTTGTCAAGGCGACCGGTAACTGAGATTGGAGATATTTTGAATTTGGCTGACGTTCTTTTTGTACATTTAAAAGATGACCCGCTCTTTAAGATAACCATTCCTTCCAAGACGCAGGCTTATATGGCGGTCGGACGACCGATTTTAATGGCAGTGAGAGGTGATAGCGCAGAGTTAGTAAAAAAAGCCGGGTCTGGTATAACGTGCACACCGGAAGACTCTCATAGTATAGCTGGGGCTGTTGAAAAACTTTTTAAAATGTCTCGGGAAGAGTTGGAGCAAATGGGATCTAATGGAAAA
The DNA here is from genome assembly GCA_034658755.1 of Thermodesulfobacteriota bacterium. Lineage (GTDB taxonomy): Bacteria > Desulfobacterota > Desulfobacteria > Desulfobacterales > UBA11574 > S5133MH16. Next base: position 1,402 of record JAYEFV010000189.1, read on the forward strand.
AGATTTTATGAACAAGAGTTGGCTCTCAGTATCGGGACTACCCGATTTGACGAGATCTTTCAATCTGTTGTTAAACTGACTTGAGAAAATCATATAGAAACCAAGAAAATTCATGAAAGAGCAAATCAATTTATCAAGGCAATAATCTATGAATCCTGAATTGATCAAAAGATCTTTTGATCTTGCTATGGCAATTCTTATTTATTTTTTTCTTTCGCCAGTGATAATATTTATTGCTGTACTTATTCATTTGTGCATGGGAACGCCAGTATTTTTTTGTCAAACTAGGCCTGGTCTTCATGGCAAACCTTTTATCATTTATAAATTTAGAACTATGAAAAATGAACTCGATGAAAAAGGGGGTTTGATTGAAGATAGTAAACGGCTTACAGTGATAGGTTTTTTTTTGAGACAAACCAGCCTCGATGAATTGCCGGAGTTGTATAACGTTCTAAAAGGAGAGATGAGCTTAGTAGGACCTCGTCCTTTACTCATGAAATACCTGGATCGATATTCGTACGAGCAAAACCGACGGCATGAAGTAAGGCCTGGAATTACAGGTTGGGCGCAAGTGAATGGTCGTAATGCAATAACCTGGGAGCAAAAGTTCGAATATGATGTCTGGTACGTAGACAATCAGTCGCTTTGGGTTGACCTGAAAATCATCGCCCTGACCATATGGAAAATTCTTAAACGTGAAGGGATTAGTCAGCCAGGACAAGCTACAGCTGAAGAATTCAAAGGAATTAATCAGAAACCATGAATAATAAGTCTCGATTTACAGATTGGGAATATCCTATAATTGAGGATGGCAAGCCAACCAAATATAATTGGATCGTCCAGCACAAAGACAAATTCAAACTGGGTTATAAGACAGACATAGGAGCTTTTTCATATATTAACGCTCAATATGGTGTAATAATTGAAGATTTTGTACAGATAGGCTCTCATTGTTCAATCTACTCGATTTCTACCATAGATAATAAAGAAGGTCAGGTTAAGTTGAAAATGAATTGCAAGATAGGAAGTCACTCCGTCATAATGCCAGGAGTAACGATAGGGGAGAATTCAATAATTGGAGCTCATGGTTTTGTTAACTGTGACATTCCAGATAATGTTGTCGCAGTCGGTGTCCCAGCCAGAGTGATTAAAAAAATAGCTTTCGAAGACGGGCAAAGACATTAATGTAAAAATTTACACCGCTAATTTAAGAAAAAATCCATTACCCATTTCAGCTCAGGGCATTTTGGGTAATTGGAAAGTATGTATAGGTGATTAAAATCAATTCAAATTTTAAAACTCAACATTCTAAATCGAAACGTATTTTTCTCTCTCCACCGCATATGTGCGGTGAAGAATTAACATGTGTGTATAATGCATTTGAGAGCAACTATATTGCACCGTTAGGGCCTCATGTGGACGCCTTTGAGCGTGAATTTTCCATTTATGTTGGAATAAAACATTGTTTGGCTCTTTCAAGTGGTACGGCGGCTATGCATCTGGCTTTAAGGCTTTTGGGGATTGAACCGGGTGATGAGGTTATTGCCTCAACATTGACGTTTATCGGCAGTGTTTCGCCGATTATTTTTCAAGGAGCTTCCCCTGTTTTTATAGATGCTGACCGTTCTTCTTGGAATATGGATTCGAATCTGCTTGCAAATGAACTGGAATCCTGCGCATCAAAAGGAAAGCTCCCCAAAGCCGTCATTCCAACAGATCTTTATGGTCAGTGTGCTGACTATGACCAAATTCAGAAAATTTGCGATAGTTATAATATCCCGATAATTATTGATGCGGCAGAATCTCTGGGCGCAAAATATAAAACTAGTGATGCGGGTGCTGCAGGTTTTGCATCCATATTCTCATTTAACGGCAATAAAATTATTACCACTTCCGGTGGCGGAATGCTGGCCTCAAATGATAAAAAACTTATCGATCACGCTCGAAAGCTGTCCCAGCAGGCCAGAGAACCTTTGCCACATTATGAACATACAGAAATCGGGTATAACTATCGCATGAGCAACATCCTTGCAGCCATTGGACGAGGGCAGCTTAAAGTGCTCCGTGAACGAGTAAAAAGAAAACGCGAAGTTTTTAATTATTATGAGAAAGCCTTGGGAGATATCCCAGGGATCGAATTCATGCCTGAAGCTACTTACGGTAGATCTAACCGTTGGCTCACAGTTATTTTGATTAATTCGGATATTTTTGGTGCAAATCGAGAAACAGTGAGACTTGCCTTGGAAGCGGAAAATATTGAATCAAGACCGGTGTGGAAACCCATGCATATGCAACCTCTATTTTCAAGTTGTACAGTTGTTGGAGGAAATGTTGCGGAAAGGTTGTTTAAAACCGGGTTGTGCCTACCCTCAGGAACAGCTATGCTTGATAATGATATC
>JAYEFV010000190.1:0-3786 GCA_034658755.1 Thermodesulfobacteriota bacterium
TTTATTTGTCCAGGCGGGAAGGGGTGAATGCCATTTCAGAGTTTCGTATGGTGGTGGATGAGAAACCCGAGTTTATTCCGGCATACCTCCGGCTGGCAGGGGCGCATGTGCTCAACCAGGAAATCGAGCTTGCAGAAGATACCCTTCAAATTGCCCAGAAGATTCAGCCGGATTCCAGGGAGGTCGCCGTTGCCCTGGCCAGATTATATGTATTGAAAAAAGATGTGGAGTCATCCGAGAAACAGCTGCGAAAAATTTTGGAAAAAAATCCGGATGACCTGCAGATTCAAATGAATTTAGGAGATCTGCTGGTGTCCAAAATAAATTTTAAAGGGGCGGAACACCAATTTCGGCTGATCAAAGATAAAGCGCCGGACAATCCCATGGGGTACCAGCGTCTGGCGCGCTTGTATGCCGGTCAAAATCGGTTGCCGGATGCCATAGCGGTGCTGGAGGATGGGTATAATAAGAATCCCGACAACCTGTTGATTTTCACGACCCTGGTCCGAGGCTACATGGCTCAGAGAAATCAGGACAAAGCGATTGCCGCCTGTGAAGCCCACATCCGGAAAAATTCAAAGGATGCCTTTGCTTACAACCTTCTGGGACAGGTTCTGGCTGCCGGAAAAATGTATTCAAAAGCCGAAAAATCTATTCAAACAGCCATCGATCTTCAGCCCATGTGGCCGGTGCCCCACAACAACCTGGTTCGGCTCTATCTGACACAGGGCAAAAAAGAAGAGGCCGTTACCCGGCTGGAGACCGCATTGGAATCTAACCCAAAAACCCCGCCGGCTTATATGACTCTGGGGATGCTCTATCTGCAAAGCGGTGACCACGAAAAGGCTCGGAAGACTTATAAAAAGGCCATGGAAAACCATCCCGATCAGTGGACCGTTGCCAACAACCTGGCATTTATGTTGAGCGAGTATCCAAAAGATTCTCAGGATTTGGACCAGGCACTTACCTATGCCCGAAAGGCGCAAAAAACGGCGCCGGACAATTACTTGGTGCTCGACACCCTGGGATGGATTTATTATAAAAAAGAGGACTATGGACAGGCCGAAGATTACATTGGAAAAGCACTTGCAGAGGCTCCGGAAAACCCGATTTTGAACTTTCACATGGGTATGGTCTTCATCAAAAACGGACGGCAGCTTGAAGCCGTGGAAAAACTGGAAAAGGCACTTAATTCCGAACAGGAATTCGACGGCCGGGATAAAGCGGAGGAGGCGCTGAGCCAAATTAAAGCTCAAGTCGGGTAAGACTTGGGATGATGAAAATCATATCCCAAAAGTAGCCGTATTTTGATCTCATTTTTGTTCCGACTTACAATAAGGTTTCAGGTTTTAGGTGTCAGGACGGAGGCACCCGGGAGTTGAATCCTGACACCTGACACCCGAAACCCGATTGCGAGGTTTTCGCTCAAAAATAAATAATTTAATGGGTGAGAACCATCTTAACAAATCGGTAATGCTCCCGTAATTTTCATCACCCTAGGTAAAACTCAAAGGTGAAACGAGGGAGCAAACCCCGTGAACGCATACTAAGATTGAGATTACCAAAGAAGAAAAACTGGATCAGAATATCGTACTAAAACGAGGAGGTACTATCATCGTTCCATGAAAACAAAATTAACATTGATTTTAATTCTATTTCTTTTAGCGTCTCAACAGGGGTGGGCCGAAACCGCCAATTTAAAATCCGTGAGAACTGCAATACATGAAAACTTTACCAGAATTGTGTTTGAATTTCAAAATACGGTTCAATTCAAGAACCCTGAAATCATAGGTAAAGGAAAATTTTCCGTGCTGTTTTTGGATAGTTCCACAGACCTTCCACCCGTGACCGCATATGAGAAAGATTCGTTACGGAAGGTTCAATCCGTTGAATTTATCAAGAATAAATCGAATTTAACAGCAAATGTAACACTATCTTTTCCGGATTTTACACTAAAGGCATTTTCTCTTTCCAACCCTGACTGCATTATTGTGGATGCATATCGGGTGTCCGATTTGTCTAAAGATTCTTTGCCCGATACATCTTTAAACGACGGTGCTTCGTCTGAAGTATCCAAACAGCCCGAAACAAAAGAAGAGGTAACTGTTTCGGAAAAATCTCCAACAACAGAGACCGACAAACCATCTATAGAACCTTTGAGCGTGCGAAAATCAGTACAAAACGGTCCGAAACCGTCCGCTAAAACTAAAGAAGAAGAAACAGTGATTCCCAATGTTCCGAATCTATCGCAGATACAAGAAATCAGTCCGGGTCCACATTATGTGATCGGAACAGGAGATGTTCTGTTTGTCTCCGTCTGGAAGGACGAGGCCTTGACCAACCAGGTGGCGGTGCTGCCAGACGGGACCATTGCCTTTCCGCTGATTGGAGAGATTCAGGCGGCGGGAAAGACGGTAGCAGCGCTGAAAGCTGAACTTGAAGGAAAGTTAAAGCATTATTTGCCGGATCCCACGCTGACCGTGATGGTTCAGCAGATGAACAGCATGCAGATTTATATTATCGGTCGGGTGAACCGCTCCGGCAGCTACCCGTTGCATACACAGCTCAATGTATTGCAGGCTCTTTCTATCGCCGGTGGTTTGAATCCGTTTGCCGACAGAAAAAAGATCAAAATTTTCAGAGACAATGGTGATGAAAAAACCATACACCGGTTTAATTATGATGACGTCACCAAAGAAGAAAAACTGGACCAGAACATCGCGCTGAAACGAGGAGATACCATCGTTGTTCCATGAGAAAACGTATAAAAGTACAGTTGTCATTGATTTCAATTCTACTTCTTTTAGCGTCTCAACAGGGGTGGGCCGAAACCGACAAACCATCTATCCCTTATTCCGGAAAGTTTTTTATAAAATCCTTATTTAGCAAGGGTTCACAAGTATTGATAAAATAGTGTAGCCACAGAAAAATAGATCAATAAAAGCATAATATTCACTTAAAAAGTCTCTAAATTAAAGCTTGACAATATATTTAATGGATGTTAATGTAGACACAGAATATGAAAGGCATACATTATGCATCTAAATTATAGTACTTCAAAGTATAAAAGAAAGGTCTATAAATCATACTCCATTGCCGAATCTTATCGTGAAGGCAAAAAGGTAAAAAAAAGAACTATTTGGTCTATCGGCAAGCTCACTGATCGCCAAGCGGATCAGATAAGACTGATTCTCAAAGTAGTACAGAGTGAGGATGAAGTCGTTACCCGACTCAAGGATATTGTAGTCAAAGACAGCAAAGCTTATCTGGATATCGCCCTTGTCAACGAGTTGTGGAATTATTGGCAATTGGATCAGGCTTTTGATTTTGAGATTTCAGACAGCCCGCTTTCAACACCGCTTATGGCAAAAATATTAACGATTAATCGCTGTACCGACCCTTGCTCGCATTATTCGGTCCCCAAATGGGCAAAACAAAATGCCTTGACCAAAATACTTAATATGGATTTGAGCGGATTAAATGACGATAAAATTTACTACGAACTTGATAAAATTCATCAAAATCATTCTTCAATAGAAAACTATCTTTTTAAGCAAACGTATTTAAAACATTCCGGTTCATATCAATACATAAATTACGATCTTACCACCTCCTACTTTGTTGGCTATAAATGCAAATTGTCTGCTTTTGGTAAAGGTAAAGCTGAATGCCGGGGCAGACGCCAGGTATTGCTGGGAGTTTTGATCAACGATGAGGGCTACCCCTTTAAGTGGGATGTATTTCCCGGTAACACCGCTGAAGTCAAAACGCTCAAGCGAAATATCA
>JAYEFV010000191.1:0-3777 GCA_034658755.1 Thermodesulfobacteriota bacterium
AAAGAGTATTATCTGTTTTGTGTCGACGGTTTTATAATAAAGGACTGATGCCCATTGAAATTATAAGGATTACCAGAGATATTTTAAACATCATCGACAATAGGGGTTTATATAACGCCGGCATTTTGAACAAAAAGCTGGAACGTTTGGGGTGGGAAAAAAATATCGTGGATAACTATATTTTTGAGTTGATACTTTACTATCTTGAATACGAAGGAACATATAAAGTTGAAGTTTATATTGAAAACCCTGTCCGCGAATGTACGGCATTTAGGAAACCGAAAAGCAACACCTCGTTGAAGTGCTTAATAAATGCCAATGGAATAAAAGAAAGTTGCTGAAACTTTAGGCATCGGCCGGAGCACTCTGTATATCAAATTCAAAAAATATCAATTAACCCCTCGACATGATAAAATTAAAGGAGGTCATCATGAGGGACTTCCGGGACGCCCCTAAAATTATAAGATTCTATTCATCCATTAGTGAATATCCATTTTCGGATGCTATTCGCTCTCCACGCTGAGCACTCATACTGACCGCCGGCTGTGAGATATTGAGCTTTGGAGCTAAATCCACCATTGTAAACCCCAACTCCCTGACCGCCCAGTAACAGAAAAGGCTTCTTGCTTTGACTTTTACCGGTTGCTTTCCGGGCTGAAATATTTCTTCCGGTTTAATGGAAAAAATCTCAGCCACTCGATCAGCGAGTTTATCTATATCATAGCCTTGCGACTTTAGTTGGAATTTGCGTTCAAGAAACTCATCGGCAGCCTTTAAAACCCTCTCAACGAAATCAGAATCGCCAAGGACACGCTCGTCACTTTTAAAGTGGATGTTTGCCCGCCGAAGAGACTTGATCACAAACCAACCGCCGCTGCTCCGGATGAGTCCTCCTCCGGTGAGTTCAGGGCGCTTGCCCTCCTGGATGCCTTTCTGAACAAAAATTTTGTAACGACGTCGCGCAGTTAATCTCTTTTTATCGAACAGTTTCAGAACATAAGCATCATCTTGCCAATCTATGTTCTTTTTCCCCATGATAACTGCGTGCCCGCAAAAAGGGTATTTGTCCAGTGCTTTTATGTTTGTAACTATCCTGGCCCGAATCGGATTAAGGTGAATATACCGAACAAGTTCCAATAGATAGGTATCCTCTTGACAAAGAATGGATTTGTAACGGTTCTGAAAAAGCTGGCCGCTTCGACGATGTCGGCGGTTAAAATTCATGGCATGTCCGGTTAGAAGCCTGCGCATAACAGTGGAAAGCGGACAAGCACCAGTGCGCAATAAAAGGTGAAAGTGGTTGGGAATCAGAGCCCATGCAAAACATTTTGTATCGGTTTCTGAAAGCACCTTCCCCAGCCGATCCAGAAAATTAATCCTGTCGACGTCATCTTTAAATATTTTTCTTCGCTCGATGCCTCTTACAATAATATGATGAAGAGCACCGGGAACATCAATACGGGCGTTACGTGGCATAACAGGACCCTATCATATATCAGATAAAATAGAAACTTATATTTTTAGGGGCGTCCCGGAAGTACATTTTGCGGACACAGCGCGATTATGGGGCGAAAGAGCAGGAAGTGGCAGAATATAGCCGGGATTTTGGATCTTTTTTCGGATACCGTGTTCCTGGCACGAAAATATTATCGCAGCTTCGTGAAAAAGGGGATCGATCAGGGCCATAGAGAAGATTTGATCGGTGGGGGCCTGATACGAAGTAGTGGTGGCTGGTCCAGCGTAAAAGCGATGCGCAAGGCTAAAATTTATGAAAAGAGTGACGAACGAATATTAGGTGACGGTGAATTTGTTGAAAATGTTTTGTCGACTTGCCAGGAGCAACTGGAGAGAAAATACACCCCGATAAACTCAGGCGTTACCACTGATGAGATCGCCGTAATCGCCTCTAAGTTGGTGAATACTGAACCAGAGTTGATATTTAAACCAGGGAAGGAACGAGATAGGGTTCGGGCAAGAAGTCTATTTTGTTACTGGTCGGCAAAAGAACTGGGAGTTCCAATGACGGATCTTTCAAGGTTGCTGAAGATTTCACTTTCGGCCATCAGTCTATCGGTTAAACGCGGTGAAAAAATCTGTGCATCCAATGATTATAGCATTACCGATTTGTTAAAACTGTAAAACTGTGGAGCGTCCCCAACACTCTAGAAAATAGGATAAAATCCGGTTCTTTTCCCCGCATATCTGGAAGATAGCAGCAAAGATATTGTTCGTCGGGCTTGGCAACCGCTTCAAGAAAACGATAGGAGTGCCTTTCACCTTCCGTTGTGAAGTTCTTGACATTTGCTGGAATCATGGTTGCCAAGGTGCACTCTTTATAAAAAATCTGCGATATTTGACACTTATTGTATCATCTCTAAACGTAAACGGTGACTGCTAATTCACAATTCAAGCTTTTGACCCCAATCTCTTAGGAAGTTTCTTTTTTACCCACACCATCAGATTGTTAGATCTGCTTGACAGACGATATGTTTTATTATATTTTTCGTTAAATTGTTATTAACTAATTTTCTGAAAATATCATGAAACAACCAGGACCAGAACTGGGAGAACTTTCATCAAGGTTCTTCGCCTATGTTCAGCTTAAGCAAAAGGATACCGTGCGGACTGGAGAGCTATGTTCCGTTCTAAGCATCACGGAATCACAGGAACGTAGTCTCTTCCATCGTTTGGCTAATACAGGTTGGATCGTTAGACTTAAGCGTGGAGTGTATATCGTTCCACCTCGCATACCGGCTGGTGGCAAATACAGTCCAGGTATTGCCCTCATTCTCCAGAAACTAATGCGGGAACAGAACGGTAAGTATCAGATCTGTGGGCCAACGGCGTTCAACTTCTACGGCTTCGATGACCAGATTCCAAACGTTACCTACGTTTACAACAACCGTATCTCCGGCAGACGTACGATCGGGAGCCTAGAATTTCAATTCACAAAAGTCGCAGACAGACGCCTCGGCGCTATCAATACGGTTCAAGCTCGGAATGGGGCCGAAATTATCTATTCTTCCAGGGTCAGGACTCTCATGGATGCCGTCTATGACTGGTCTCGTTTCAACAGTCTACCGCGCGGCTATGTCTGGATCCGACAGGAAAATAATCAAGATCCCAAGCTGGTTTCAAAATTAGTTGAGGCTACAAACCGCTACGGCAATCAGGCCACAGTTCGGCGAATCGGTTACCTGTTGGATACCTTGTCCCAACCTTCGGAAATCATAAAGCGACTCCAGCGTCAGCTTAGCAATTCCCGGTCCCTAATACCATGGATTCCAGTCAAGCCAGCCAGGGGAAGGGTAAATCGAAAGTGGGGGGTCATAGTGAATGACTAATGCGCAGTTAAAATATCCCCACGATACCGATCCTGAAATATTCCGGGAGGCGCTAGCGTACTCTGAAGCCGATAAGGGTTTTGCATCGACTTTGATCGAAAAAGATTATTACTGTTCATTGGTCCTTCACTACTTCTTCAGTAACGAAGCGTCGCTTGTGTTCAAAGGAGGGACATGCCTTTCTAAAGTCCACGTAGATTTCTATCGATTAAGTGAGGACCTGGACTTAATCATTCCAGTTACTGCAGACACAACCCGAACTCAGAGAAGTGCCAACATGGAACCGGTCAAAAGTATGTTTGAAAAACTGCCGTCCGTAGTTCCCGGAGTGACGATCTCTGATGCGTTCAAAGGCCATAACGCGTCTCGCCAATATATTAGCTCTCTGGAATATCATTCAGTAATTGTTGAAAAAAAGGAGAAGATCAAAATC
>JAYEFV010000192.1:0-3777 GCA_034658755.1 Thermodesulfobacteriota bacterium
TGGATATTAACCACGACAGCGTCTTCCTGCACGTTAAGCAGTTCCGCGGCTTCAAGAACCCGGTCAGTACCACTTAAGTGGTCGTCTCTTGTTTTAATTACCGGAACGTTCAGATTTTTTGCTGCAGAGATAATCCTGTTGTCGTCTGTGGCCAGAACAGTCTTAGAAATTTGCGGACACTGGCTGGCCCGTTTATAAACGTGCCAAAACATAGGTTTACCCAAAATTTCTGCCAAGGGTTTACCCGGGAAGCGTTTAGACCCGTAACGTGCGGGTATAATCCCGTAACATTTTGGAAGATTAGTCATTATGGGGTTTTTCATGTCTTTTTGTGCGTGCTGTTGAGTAACTTCTCAATAAGACGACAAGCTTTGTCCGTGCCGCCTTGCCTGTTTTTTACATACATAAGCGCTGCTTTACGCACTTTTTCGCGGGATGTGGTTTTTTCTATGCTCTCCATAAGAAAGTTCGAAACTTCCTTCCAGTCTGTCGCTACATGAACGAGACCCTGTTCCACGATTTCCCGTCCTACCCATGCGAAGTTTTCCCATGAAGGACCGATGACGGGTATGATGCCGCAGGTCAGGGGTTCTAAAAAATTCTGACCGCCCAGAGGCGCAAGACTCCCTCCCACGAATGCGCCTTTTGACATTTTATAGGCTGAAGACAGTTCTCCAAAAATATCCCAAAGGATAACTGTACCTTCAGAGACTTGCTTTTCAATTTCAGATCGTAAAGTCCATGGGATCGACATACGATCAAGGGCTTCTTTCCAGTACTTTATACGGTGCATATGCCGTGGAAACAGTCCGATAACAGTATCAGGACGTCTGCGATGAATATTAAGTATGATTTTTTCGACCTCCGGTTCCTCCTCTCGTCTGGTGGATCCAAGGACAAGAAAAGGTGTTCCGGACCGGATAATTTTTCCGAGGTGTTTTTCTGTTTCGAGGCCATGTGTTATATTGCCGATATTGTCGAACTTGATATTTGACATCATTTCTACGCGTTCTTTGCCGAATATCGTGGCGAATCGTTTGACATCGTTCTCTGAGATCCCAAGAATTTTATCCGGCCCAATCATACGCCAAAAGGATGGCCAGATCAGGTACCGGGTCAGACTTCTGGCGGTGACCCTTCCGTTAATAATAACTGTGTGGCAGTCATGTTTTTTCAGGGCGGCTAAAAGACCCGGCCAAATTTCTGATTCCAAAAGAACCATTACATTCGGGAGGATGGTTTTTACCGCCGTTTCCATAATGGAAGGTTTGTCAAAGGGAAAATACGCCGAACATGCGCTTACGCTTCTTTGGTTCGGGGTAATATCCGCAATGGCGCGATTTATAATATCCAACCCTTGACGGGTGTTTGATGTAACGATAACTTTGACGGGATTATGGGGATGTAATTTTTTGAGGATTGACCACGCCAGATAGGATTCGCCGGAAGAAGCGGCTTGAATCCAGAGGTCCGCCTTGGTCAATGCTATTTGCTGAAGCGTTCGCTGCCTGAATCCTTGGGTAAGGCGTTGGTTCAGGCGAAGCGCAGGGATAACTGGATTCCAAACCAGGTTATAGAGAGATAGAGCAGCTTTGAGTGTTGTATTTTTCGACACTGTGGAGTTTTGCCTCTATAGATTTTCCCCAACATTCCATCATTTTTACCCCGCCTGCCCCGTAGCTCCGGCAGATGGTACTGGGGTGAAACTTTTTTGCTATTTCGTTGGGGCCATGAAACCGGCACAACTCATTGTGCTATTAAAAGCTATATAATTTTAGCAAATTGTAGAATTTCAGAGATGTTAAATTAAGATATTAGGACCTCTAAATTCTTGGATCATTTTTTAACAAATTATCAAAATACTCGATTGCCTTTATTAATCCCTCTTCTATTTCGACTTTTGGAAACCAATCCAACTCTTTTTTTACAAGGGTAATATCTGGTTTTCTTTGCTTTGGATCATCAAGGGGAAGTTTTTCGTATATGATCTTTGATTTAGATCCGGAAATTTCGATTATTTTTTTTGCCAATTCCAGAATCGTTAATTCCGTTGGATTTCCCATATTTACAGGCCCGGTTAAATGGTCGCCGGAGTTCATTAAGCGAACCATACCTTCAATCATGTCATCAACGTAGCAAAAGGATCTTGTTTGCGATCCATCTCCGTAAATTGTTATGGCTACTCCTTTAAGGGCTTGAATAATAAAATTTGAAACAACCCTTCCGTCATTGGGATGCATTCGTGGTCCGTAAGTATTAAATATCCTAGCTACTTTTATTTTTAAATTATGCTGACGATAGTAATCAAAAAATAGTGTTTCGGCACATCTTTTCCCCTCGTCATAACAGGCCCGCAGACCGATTGGGTTCACCCTTCCCCAATAACTTTCCGGCTGCGGATGGATATCAGGGTCTCCGTATACTTCGCTGGTGGAGGCCTGTAAGATTTTTGCTTTAACCCGTTTTGCCAGTCCCAGCATATTGATCGACCCATGTATGCATGTCTTGGTCGTTTGAACCGGGTCAAACTGATAATGTATCGGCGAAGCCGGGCAGGCCAGATTATAGATCTGATCTACCTCCAGATAAAGCGGGAAGGTAACATCATGACGGAGAAATTCGAAATTTGGATTATTATGAAGATCAGCGATGTTTTGCTTGGTTCCTGAAAAGCAGTTATCAACGCACAACACGTCATTTTTTTCTTGAACCAATCTTTCACAGAGATGAGATCCTAAAAAACCACACCCGCCGGTAACAAGAATTCTTTTGCTAAGATGCATAATCAAACCTAACCCGGACAAGCCGGACAAGTGACTAAAGTGAACTAAAGTTTGAAGTGCCTAAAGTTAAGGTGTCGCTTCGCTACATCAATTCATATAGAATTGGTAGAATTCCATAATTTTAGGCATTTTAGATCACTTTAGATCACTTCACACTTTTTTTAAGTTTAGAACTTTTTGAAAAAAAATACAAAAAATTTACAAATAATGAACTAAATCTTAAAACCTAAAACGTGTTGAATTCGAGTTTTTACGAATTCATCATACATAAGAATCTAAAAATTTCAAACTTTTTTGTTCAATGTGTGCTCAGGATATTTAATGAGCAGAGTTTGTTTCAGTTAAAATAGTTGAAAATTTTATGTCGATCCCTTATAAAGGAAACACTATAACTAAATTCTGCAGGTTTTAGGTTTAAAGTAAAGGAGGAAGTTCATGGCAATAAGTAAAGAACTGCTTGATATTCTTGCCTGTCCGAAATGTAAAGGCGACATATATTTAAATGATACACAAGATGGGCTTATATGTGATGCCTGTAAGCTTTTATATGAAATACGGGATGACATCCCGATTATGTTGATCGACGAGGCTAAGTCCTTAGACGTTTAGTCTGATGATTATGAGCCGACCTCAAACGCCAAAGCATGCCAAGCTGGTGATCGGTTTTTTTTTAAAACAAAAAGATTTGGTTGTTCCTGTGGTAAAAGCACTAACAGCAAAATTTGGCCCTGTTGATGTCGTAAGTTCATGGTTGCCATTTAATTTTACCACCTATTATGAACCGGAGATGGGGAAGCCTCTTTTCAGACGGATGCTTGCGTTTGAAACGCTGATCAAACAGAGCACGCTGTCAGAGATAAAGCGGATCACCAACGATCTTGAGCTGGCGTATTTAAAAAACAGCAAAAGAATGGTCAATTTGGATCCGGGTTACCTGCTGCGGGAAAGGTTTGTGCTTGCCACCGGCAAGAATTACAGTCACAGGATCTATATT
>JAYEFV010000193.1:0-3748 GCA_034658755.1 Thermodesulfobacteriota bacterium
GAAACCGCCAGATATCGATGTGTCCGCTACGCTGTACAATCTCCCACATGTACATTAGGTCATCGGCATCCATGCCGGGTTCAAAATATTCCGATGGATTAATGATGAACGTCATGGCAAACTGTTCTTTGAGATACTCGATTAAAACCGACATGATTTTTTTGGCCATAGAGATCTTGCCGGGGATAGAGCCGATGATCCCGCTGTAAAAGATCACCGTCATTCCGCGATTCTTGGCTTCCTCCATCCGGTCGATGATTTTCTTGGCTTTGTTTTCCAGATCTTTGTGGGAGAATTTGATCACGGCCGGATGCTTGGGTTTATAAGCGATAGAAACCGCCCCCTGATCGTCTGCGGAGATGTTAAAGATGTCCTGGGTGAACTGAAAATGGGTATCAGAAAACCGACGTCTCTGGTCATGACCTCGGGAAATGACCCCGTCAACTTCTTTAAATATGCGGGCAAAGGTTGTGGATGACAGCAATAAATTAAGGTTTTCGCGGGTCCCGTCGGATATGGCAATGATGTTATAATCACTTCTCAGTGTTTTGACAAGTTCGTTTTTGCTCATGTTTTTTTCCTGAAGGAAGAGAGCGCCTTCAAGCTCTCGGCGCAGCACCTCGTCTTCTTGGGCATCCTCAAAGTCGACTTTGCTAAACAGAGGGCCGCCCTTGAAAGCGATGATGATTTTGTGACCAAGCTTGGTTAGGTAATTTATAATGGCCAAATCGACCACAACCTCTCCAGCTTCATCAGGCAGCCACAGGATTTTTTTGGCGCCAATTTTCCTCGGATGACCGTTTTTGGTTCGAATGCCCAGGAATCGAGACAGGGGCTCGATTCCGTTGCCGGTTACGGGACGGTCGAAAATTCGCAAAAAATCTTCTTCGGTATATGCTATGTATTCATCCGATTCCCACAGTGAGCTTTCCACCGCCAGTGAAAACAGGCGTTTTAATTCCAGATCTTCAACCAATGCTTTGAGTTGTGTCAAACTCGATAGTGAGTTCGTTAAATCCGTGCAGTCGAAATAATTCAACGCCTTTTGAAACCCTGCTGAGTTTAGGACCCGGCTGACTCGACGATTTCGAATGCCTTTTTCGATAATGTAGGGGTCTTCAATCTGGGTATGATTCAAGAATATCCGTATCAGACGCTTTTCCAATCGCGAAGGTATCATAATTTCATCGCGGGTTTCGTGCCGATATTTTATTTTGATGAGAGCTTTCAAATAGTCTTTTTCGTTTTGATCTTTGATCTGCCCGTCGATCAGTTTCAGGATCCGCTTCAAAACCTCCTGGTATTTGCTTTGAATGAAATCAGATTCTTTTCTGCTCATAATCGCTGCAAACATAAGGTCTGAGCAGGGATAGTAGCGTTCTTCGTCTTCGGTATAGACCGTGAAGCGGACCTGCTCCGGAGCGGCGGCCTGCTCCGGGTGGGTGAAGTGATCGAGATGGTTCTCGATAAAGAATGCCGTGAACCAGGCGTCCATTTCGGGATCCAGTCCCGGTTGATAGGGTTTCTTGGATATTGTCTGCTGAGAATGTCTCGAATTAGTGTTGTGAGCTCTCATGGGGCCTCCTTTGAATCAAACAAAGCAGCCGTAGGATCTTCGAGCCGGAGGCCGGTTTGTCCGGGTTAGGTTATGGGCAGATACTTTTCTATTTCATACTGGCTCACATGGGTCCGATACATATTCCACTCAATCTTTTTATTTTCCACGAATTTATTGAAAATATGTTCACCAAGGGCTTCTCTCACAACTTCTGATTTCTCAACCTCAAGAAGGGCTTCATAAAGGTTATCCGGAAGGGTAAAAATACCTCTCTTGTTTCTTTCTTTTTCGGGCATTCTATATATATCCTCTTCGATAGGATCCGGGAGTTCATATTCGTTATCAATTCCTTTCAAACCGGCTGCCAGCATGACCGCAAAGCAAAGATAAGGATTACAGGCCGGATCAGGAGCGCGGAACTCTATGCGGGTGGCCACCTCTTTACCGGGTTTGTACATAGGAACCCGAATCATGGCCGAACGGTTGCGCCGGGCCCAGGAAATATAGACAGGGGCTTCATAACCGGGAACCAGCCGTTTGTAAGAGTTGACCCACTGATTGGTCACGGCGATGATTTCCCGTGCATGTTTCATGATCCCGGCAATATACCCCTTGGCCATTTTGGATAAATGGTATGGATCATTTCCATCAAAGAAAAGATTTTTGTTTCCCGAAAACAAGGATTGATGTACATGCATACCGCTTCCGTTCTCACCAAAAATAGGTTTGGGCATGAATGTGGCATAATACCCATGCTGTCGGGCGACTTCCTTGACCACAAGTCGATAGGTCATGGTCTTGTCAGACATGCTGAGTGCATCGTCAAACCGCAGGTCGATTTCATGCTGGCTCGGAGCCACCTCATGATGACTGTATTCCACCACTATGCCCATGTCCTGCAAAGCGAAAATCGTTTCCCGTCTTAAGTTGGAAGCCACATCCAGAGGCAGGCTGTCAAAATATCCTCCGGTATCAATTCCTTCAGGTTTTTCTTTGCTTTTAAAATAGAAATATTCGAGTTCAGGGCCCACATAAAAGGTGTATCCTTTTTCTTCTATTTTCTTTAAAAGTCTTTTCAGCACATATCGCGGGTCTCCTTCATACGGTGTGTGATCCGGGTTGACGATGTCGCAGAACATCCGGGCCACCGGTCTTTCCTCGGGTCGCCATGGCAGCAGCCTGAAGGTAGCAGGCTCCGGCAAGGCGACCATGTCGCTCTCTTCGATACGCGCAAAACCTTCAATAGAAGATCCATCAAATCCCATGCCCTCACTCATGCCCATCTCAAGTTCGGATTGAGTGACTGCAAAGCTCTTTAGCATACCCAGAACATCCGTGAACCAGAACTGAATGAAGCTTACATTTTTTTCTTTAACGATTCTCAAAACGTCTTCTTTAGTTTTACAGGTTACAGAATTCATTTAAACACCTCTCTTGTATTATTTGATATTATTATGATAATTTTGAAGTGACTTTACAGTGGCCTGTCCTTTTCTCCGCCTGGCAATGCCTCTGGCAGCTGCTGTGGCTGCGGCAGTTGTGGTAATATTCAGGACGTTATATTTTATTGCCGCCTTGCGGATATAAGAGTCATCATCCTTACTATCTTTTCCACTGGGCGTGTTGACGACCAGATTAATATCTCCGTTTTTAATTGCATCCACAATGTCGGGCCTGCCGTATCCTAACTTGTTGATAGGTTCGGAATCTATGCCGTGCTCAACCAGAAAACCATGGGTCCCTTTTGTCGCCCGGATCTTAAAACCGAGTTCCTGGAAAAGCCTGGCAGGTTCCAGGGCACTGGGTTTATCCCGGTTTGCTATAGTGATCAGGACGGTTCCCTTGATGGGCAACAGGACCTGGGTTGCCTCCTGGGATTTGAAAAAAGCCATGCCAAAGGAATCTGCCAGCCCCAGTACTTCGCCCGTTGAACGCATCTCCGGTCCCAGGAGAGGATCCACCTCAGGTAACATATTGAAAGGAAAAACCGCCTCTTTTACTCCGAAATGAGGTATCGATTTCTTCTCAAGACCCAAATCCGAGAGTTTTTTGCCCAACATGATCTGGGTGGCCAGCCGGGCCATGGATATATTACAGACCTTTGAAACAATCGGTACCGTGCGCGAGGCCCTTGGGTTGGCTTCCAGGATATACACGGTATCGCTAACAATAGCGTACTGGATATTCATC
>JAYEFV010000194.1:0-3738 GCA_034658755.1 Thermodesulfobacteriota bacterium
ACCATTTAGAAAAAGAATCCGCAAAATCCTCGACATATCCGCGGGAATGTCTGCGGTTTTCGCGAACTCTTATTTATCAGGATCTCAGCGCATCTCTTTGCAAAAAATCGCTCAACTTCCGATAAATAAATATCGAACAACGGATACTGTTTAGGAGTGCGTAGCTTTAGGCAGTGCAGGGTATTATAGCCAATTTGAGTGATTTGCAAAACAAGCTTACGGCGTCATCGGAGGCCGTTGCTTGAAAAGGCATAAGAAATAAATATATGTATTAAGTCTGAATTTTAACGGGTTGTCAGGTTCTAAGTTTAGAAACGTTATGAACTATGGGAGGTTGTGTAGGGGTTGAAGGGTAGATGTCTTGGGAAAAATAGCATATAAACCCCATTGAGCATCCTATTTTATCTGGATCAACTGAATGAAATCCCCTTCATTTGATAATCATTTATTTACAAAAGCTTGGGGCTTTATTTCTGCCAATCCTCTTTTGCATGCCGTATGATAATTCCTTCAGGCGTCACTTTTATTTTGCCCTGAAAAACCTGGTCCTATGGGCCGGCGGAAACAATGGGGACATCCTAAATAATGCGCTCATAATATTTAGAGTTTTGTGTAAACAAGCCCATTAATTCTCTCAAAGTGTTGATCGGATGTAATAAGTTCTGCTCCGTGTTCCATGGATTGTGCTGCAATCCATATGTGATTGGTTGGAATGGGAGTTCCCTGTCGCTTAAGTTGAGCAGCGATTCTTGAATAACGGTCTGAGGTGATTTTTCCCATTTGCACCAACTTTACAGCTTCATGCTTCAAAAAACTGTTAAGATCGTTCATATTTTCTTTAAATCGTGTACCGTTACGAAACCCAAACATGAGCTCTCCTAGGACAACCGGAGAAAACAATAACAATTCAGCCCTGACAATGATTTCCACCGTCTCAAGCGCATTGCGTTTGAATCCCACATATGCACTTGTGTCCAACATGATCTTCACATCCACATCTCCTCATCAATCTGTTTACATGATTTAATAGATTCCAGGAACTCCAAAGCATCTTTTTCACTCCAACCGCCCGCAAGTTTTCTCAATGAAGCCGCCGGTGGCCTCTTATCTTTTTTGTTTAATCCTGTAGACTTGTCAATCATGTCCAGAACCACACGGTTAAGGGATTTCCCGCTTTTTTTTGCAATCCTGCGTATTTCGCGTTCAATCTCCGGATCTATACCTCGTAAAGTAATTTGTGTCATGACTCACCTCCTGACTCATTATGACTCATAATATATTTCATTCGAACAATTGTCAAGCTTACGGGTGCTTAAGCACAAGTTTCAGTCGGTTGGAAAGAGATACATGCCGTCGTGGAGCGTTGGGAAAAAGGGACAAGTCTGCTTTTTGGCTTGTCAAAATTACAACAGGGGCTCAAGTTTTGCCCCCTAAAAAAGTGTTAGGGAATATTTTTTTAAATTAGGTTAAATTTTAGGGTGACATCTACCAATAGCTATGCTATCGGAGTCAAAAAAATAAAAGGAACCCAATGATGTCAGCTTCCATTTTCAGGATTTTCAATGCATGTCGAGCGATCAGCGCTGCCGCGGCAACCGCCGGGCAGCCTGTGGTCCTGAAGGGGAGCGGATAGCCGGATTCCTCAAAAATTAAATCAGGGTTGCAGGCATTCAAGCTGCAGCCCTTTTAAAATTTAGGGCGCAAATTTTTTGCAGCCCTTTTTATCTTTAGTCCGCTATTATAATGAAATTTTTTTAAGGAGGATTATATACCATGCGAACCGGTCTTGTTCATATCGGAGCAGGCGAACTGACATACGAAATTCGCAACATCATACGCGTGGCCGACAAGCTTCAGGAATTGGGAGTACCGGTCTACCTGGAAAATATTGGCGATCCTGTTGCCAAAGGTGAAAAAATCCCTGTTTGGATGAAAGAAATCGTTTCCAAACTGGCCAGGGAGGACGACTGCTACGGCTACTGCCCGACCCAGGGGCTTCTGGAAACCCGAGAGTTTCTGGTGTCCCTGAACAACAACAACGGCCACTGCCGCATCACACCGGATGATATCATCTTTTTTAACGGCCTTGGGGATGCCATTACCAAAACCTACGGGTTTTTACGTCGCACCGCCCGTATAATTACGCCGTCACCCACCTATACGACCCACTCTTCTTCCGAGGCGGCCCATGCGGGTTTACCTCCGGTTTGCTATCCCTTGGATCCTTGCAATCACTGGTTTCCGGACATAGAGGAACTGCGCAGCCGCGTAAAATATAACCCTGCGGTGGGCGGCATTTTGTTAATCAACCCCGACAACCCCACAGGTATGGTGTATTCCGTAACCATGCTCAAGGAAATTGTTGAAATCGCAAGGGAATTTGACCTCTTTATTATCGCCGACGAAGTCTACCAGAACTTGGTATTTAACGGCCAAAAAACCGAGTCGCTCGGTGCGGTCATCGGCGATGTCCCGGGAATTTCGATGAAAGGGATTTCAAAGGAGCTCCCCTGGCCCGGATCCCGCTGTGGCTGGATTGAGGTTTACAATGTCAATAAGGATCCGGAGTTTAAATCCTACATCAAGAGTATTCTCAACGCCAAGATGGTGGAAGTCTGCTCCACCACACTGCCTCAAAAGGCTCTGCCACTCATTTTACGACACCCCGAGTATCCTGCGTATCTGGAACAGCGTCGACGGCGATATGAGCACTTCTCACAAATTGCTTATGAACGCCTCAACCATATCCAGGGGGTAGTGGTCAACCCTACCAATGGTGCGTTTTATATGAGTGTGGCCTTTGAAAACGGTGTGCTGAATCAGCGGCAGACCCTTCCCATTTCCAACGGGGCCGTGGGTGAACTGGTTGAAAAACTTATCGCCGATCCGAATATTCAACCGGACAAAAGATTTGTTTACTATCTGTTGGCCGCCACCGGAATTTGTGTGGTTCCTCTGACGTCTTTTAATACCCATATGCAGGGCTTTCGCCTTACACTTTTAGAGACGGATGAAAAAATGTTCTGCAAGATGCTTGACGGACTAAAACAAGGAATTGAGCAGTATATTGCCTAAATTAAAAGATGAACGTCCAACATGGAACAGACTGAACATCGAACATCCAACGTTGAACATCGAATAATGATGTCGCTCCGATCCGCAATTTAATTTCATTTGTTTTTAAAAATCTGATGTCCAACCCTGAATGCCTATTTCTTTTTTTTCAGCCCTCCGGGGCGTAGGCCCCTACGGGCCGGAGGCCGTTTTGATACTCGTAACAAAAATCTTAATTAATTCTTCTGTTTCCTCCAAAATATCATTTAGTAGTTCAGGTTTTTTAATTAATGGTACCCTCTGAATAAGTTTTAACCATCTTTGGGTTTCCCTAAGTTCTTTTAATGAAATACGAAGTTTATGAACAAAGTCCTTTGGGGACTCCGCTGCCTGGGCTTCACCATGGTTTGGATAAGGTGAAGTTCCCGACCTTAACAATTGGCCCGCAACATGGTTGCCTGTTATGGTATTTGGCAATTGTTCAACAATTTTTATGATTCTCACCGAAAACTCAAGCAGCCTTTCCTCAAGATCATACTTTTGCTTTGTCATCTTTTTCCTCAATTACCATTCGCTGTTCAAAATTGCTTTTTTTATTCAACATTCGATGTTGGACGTTCGATGTTCGATGTTCATTAGTCCTTCCGGCGCAAAAAATAACTTAGCGCTTATGGAGCAATCCAC
>JAYEFV010000195.1:0-3727 GCA_034658755.1 Thermodesulfobacteriota bacterium
CGTTTAATAGCCTTTCTGATAACTCAGAAGGCGAGAGGTTGCTGGTCTGGTGATGTTCCGCAAATTTCTTTTTCATCTGTCCTGATTCCTATCCGTCAGAACCAGCCTGGTAGTTAGCCAGAGCCTCTTCCTCTGTATCGTAGATTTCAAGGATTCGGTGAATACGAGTAAGCTCAAATACAGTTCTCACCGATGGGTCTATCCGGCATAGCTTTACCTCGCCATCCCTTGATGAGATGCTTTTCCAAATCGCCACCAGAGCACCCAATCCTGAGCTATCCAAGAAGGTTACGTTCCCAATGTCTATAAGCAATTTAGTAGTATTTTCGACCAGATTAGCCATCGTTTCGCGAAAAGGCCCGACATTGCTGGCCTCAAGTGGTCCAGTCTCGGCAAAGCCAACGACTAGGATATCTCCTACCTTTCTCTTTATCAGTTCCATAGTTGCCTCCTTATACAATCCACAACCAAAAACCCTTTAGGGCTGACTATTTTTTCTCTTAAGAATCATCATGGCAATCGTAGCGTCTATCAGGTCATGAAGCTTTCAGAATATTATATATAACGAACCTGCTTGGCAAAGTCAAGATGCTGTGAGTCTTGATTCCAAGGGTCTTCTCAATATTGTCTGTAGCTACTATCTCTATTCGCTTACCACTGTGTGACATTATCTCAATGACATCATTTTCTCGTCGATAGAAGGCCAGCCTTCGTTTCCTCCATTTACTATATCTCCCGAATCAAGAAGTATGCCGGTAATTTTTTGACATTGACCCGTATCTTATCAGCGTCAGTTCCGTACCTTCACTGTGTGACAAATTAAAGCGTACTTCGTCCATGAGCTGATACATGATAGAAAGCCCATAGCCATTTTCAGGAGGTGTTTCCAAGTTAGGCCTCTGGTTTCTCAGAAGATCAATCTTTTTCCCAAAGTCTCTTACGACTATACAAATTTGATCATTACTTAACGTTGCTGACAGCTTAATGATGCGCCCCTTTTCCATAAAATAGGCATGCTTTATGGAATTTGTGCAGGCTTCGCTTAATACTAACTGAAGTTCGTAACTTTCCTGAGAGGAAAGACCTGCCTGATGGGCCAGTGCAGACACCCAATCTCTAGCGCGTGCCACCTCAGTCAGGTCACTTCCTATTGTGAGTTCGCCTCGTATCATGGTGATTGCTTACTTCATTCATAAATTCAACACAAAACCGTCTTTATCCGGAAAATTTTCGAAAACTCGATATATTCGCCTAATATCCATAATCTTGATAATCTCTGGCCTCACAGGCACACCGGTTTTCGTCTCAAGATGCTTGGATATGGTTTACCACGCTCTTTGACCGTTTGCTTGTTGGAAGTGATGGTGAAATGAGGTATGAGGAAGGCATTCCGTATAAGTTCTCTATTATAAATGCAGTTTAGAAGTGGTTTCACAACCTCCTCTCAGGCCCAATTTCTGTGTTGGGCTGAGGGATTAAATACTCGAAATATAAATATATTCCTGCCTGCCCCGTAGATCCGGCAGATCGTACTGGGGCGTTTGAATCCCGCGTCCCGCCTTGACTTTGAACCTGATTGAAGGTTTTGAAACCACTTCTAGTCATTTTGGCCCTGATACCATTCAAATGTATTCTCAATGCCCTTTTCAAATGAATAGTCCGGTTCAAATCCAAGGGCTTTTCTGGCACTGTTAATATCTGCCACAGACTCACGAATGTCTCCGGGCCTTGGTGGTTCATATTTAGGTTTGATGTCAAAACCGGCCAGCTTACTGATCATTTCCCAGAGGCTGTTAATGCGAGTAATTCTGCCCCTTCCAATATTGAATATTTTTCCACTTACGTTATCTGCACCTGCTGCCAGCAGATTAGACCTGACAACATCCTTTACAAAAATGAAATCTCTATACTGATCTCCATCACCGAATATAACAGGAGTTTCTTTAGAAGTAGCTTTGGTCATAAAAATTGAGATAACACCGGAGTAAGGAGATGACGGGTCCTGTCTCGGCCCGTAAACATTAAAATAGCGGAGACTCACCGTTTCAACCCCATATAGATCAAGGTAAAGACGAGCATAAAATTCTCCGGAAAGCTTTTGAACGGCATATGGACTTTGTGGTTTTGGTCTCATTTTTTCATGCTTTGGAAGAGCCGGATCATCACCATAAACTGCGCTTGAGCTGGCATAAACCACCCGCTTGACATTATTCTTTCGAGCGGCTTCAAGAACAAAAAGTGTCCCCATCTCGTTTACCGTAGCGGAATTAATAGGATCGTCCACGGTCTTAGGCACGGAAACCACGGCTGCCTGGTGAAATATAATATCGCATTCTCTGGATGCGTTGGCTAATGTTTCCTGATCCCGTATATCTCCTTGATAAAACGTAATATGATCTCTGATATGCCTCAGGTTAGAAAGATGACCCGTTGAAAGGTCATCAATCACTCTCACTTCGCATCCTTCCGACAGCAAGGCCTCTGCAAGATGAGATCCGATAAACCCTGCTCCGCCGGTGACCAGTGCTTTCTTAATTTTCATTTTTATATCCTTTAACAATAATTTATAAATATTTTTACAAAGTTCCTGAATATAACAATACTATACCATATCAACAGTCAACGTAGTGGATAGGCTGAAAAAGTAATGGTTAAAATCAGCTTGAGGAAAAACATCCGGACAAAGATATTCTCGATCGGGAGGATAGATATCGTTAAATTATCTAAACCGCCATTCTACCTGAAGAAGAATAGAGTGGCTCTTTATCCGGCCTTCTTTTAAATAATATACATCAGATCCTGAGCCCGAGTCTTCGCTTTCATAATTATAAAGCAAACAAATCTGGTTGCCATTGTCATAGTTCCGATAAACCAAGCCTCCACCGGCTTCTACTGCATAGTCAAGAGACTTGTCCCCGACCTTATAAGCGGTCTGGAGTTTGAAAAAAAGGTGGCTGTCAGGCCCTATACTAGAAAGGCGGGTTTGGCCTGTCAGTATCCCCATGTATTGGATTTCATTGTCATAGGTTCCGTAATATATGGAACTATCGTCATCATTAAAATATTCCAAACTGCCACCGGCTTTCAAAAAATGAAACGGAGGATTCCGGAAAAAATCTTTTCGTTTGCCGCGATAATCGCGCATAACACCGCTCGCTAAAATTGTGTGGTAAGCCGATGCCAAAGCGTGAAACCGCTCATTATCGTCGGAAACAATCGATCCGTCAGCCTGCAAAAGAAATTCGGTAAGATCATTCGTTTTATAATTATAAGATAACGTTACCTTATCGAAGTAATACCTACGCATCCGTGCATCCAGGTCATCAACTAGGTCGTGTTCATAAGCAATTTCGTAGGTAGAGTACAGGCCTGGCTTAGCCAGAAACCTGAGACTGCCGACTGCAGTCGAGCCGCCATAAGAACGTTTTTGCAGCAATGGAACTGTTGTTTCATTTATACCCGAATTAGGATCACTAGCACGGAGATTGTTGGACACATCCTCCCATAGAGCGCCTAAATTCATTAAGAGCTGATAAGTTTCACCCCGCCAATTTTTTATGGTCTCAAGGGCAACTGTGCCCGTGTGAATATCCATTGAGCCAGCCAAATCTCTCCTGCCCTTGTGGCGCAAAAATCCATATTTTACCTGTCCACCAATATCGAACCATGAACGAGGACGAATATGCATGTATCTTGACTCGAAAAGGGTTGACGAGATTTTCAACTC
>JAYEFV010000196.1:0-3720 GCA_034658755.1 Thermodesulfobacteriota bacterium
ACATCTTTAAACTGATAGGGTTCTTCTTTGCCTTTAATGTGCCTGTGATCGCCTTTGCCTGACTCGTTGTCGTAACGAACTATGCAGGTTCCATCAGCAAGTCCGTAATAAAGGCGGTACTTAAGTCTATAAGGTATATTTAAAGACTTCTTTGGAAGTTGCCATAGAACCATCTCCCGAATAGCGCCATCAGCATAGATAAATTTCTCGTGATAGATCAACCTTGCCTTCATATGGTGCTTTATACCATATGGCAAAACAAAAGTAAATATTAAATTTATAGAACAAAATTTTTCCTTACGGAGCTAATTTAACGTCTCGGAAATTTTACAATTTATTGAAAATAAAGCTCTTTTTTAGAATTATATTTTTAACTCGGACATGGAATAATGGAATAATGGAATATTGGAATGCTGATTTTAAAAAGATGACATTCCTCTGTTTAATTCCCGTGAAGAGGAATTTTACAATAACCCAATATTCCATTTTCTCTCTGAGCCGTAGACTCTACCCTCCGGCCTGTAAGCCCTACGGGCTGGAAGCGGAGCCGGAGGCCCAGAACCCAATATTCCAGTGTTCCAATATTCCAACATTCCAATTGTGAGCGAAGCGAACTAACTTGTACTTTTCCCTTACGTTCTAACCCGAAACTGTTTGATAACTTTATAGTTTTATAGGGAATCCCTAATTTCCCAGTTATTGTTCATGAAATATTCGGGCTAATCAACTCCCCAACCCGTATTTTTTTGAGTAAAAAAACGGAATGTCATACGTTCATGCAGAACATTCACAAATCACGTTTTATCCCTTATCGGGCCGGACCAATCTAACACTTTGATTTTACGACAGAATGACGAAAAAACGGGGCTGATTCTAAGCTAAGGGCATTGTTTTTGCCATGGAGATGAGCCTTTTAAGAAAGGGTTTGTGAAATATCAGGGAATCTGCAATAAATTCCTGGGAGTACTTGGTAATTTGCCCACAGCTATTATAGGACACAGCAGCTTGGTCCGACCAGGAAGCGCAAATGGACAGTCAGGAAAGCTTTCATGAGTCAATGGCTTGTGGTATGCCTCACCAGAAGGCATTGAAGATCCGAAGTCGTCGTTACAAATGTTCATTTTCCCAAATAATTACCAATTTGTCTTCAAATTTTGGATTAGGCCTGACGAAACTGACGCTTTTCTCTTAAATACGCATCCCAAATGCAGTCCGGGGACGAGAATGGAACCTTGAACCCCTGAACCTTTGAACCCGTGAACGCCTACGAGTTTTGAAGACAGCGGATATGAATATTTTTGCATACGGCACCTTAATGATCCCTTCTGTAATGCATGCCGTTACAGGCCGTCATTTTCGTTCACAAAAAGCCATTCTTAGGGACTATGCCCGGTTTACGGTAAAAGGAGAATCGTATCCCGGAATTATTACTGTAACAGATGCGATCACCGAAGGGATAATTTATTTCAATGTGGATGAATTGTCATTGGGGCAGTTGGATACATTTGAAGGCGATTTGTATCAGCGGACTGGGATACGGGTAGAAACGGAAGCAAAAGAAATACTGAATGCCGAAACTTATGTAACCAAGTCCAAGCATCTGGGTTATCTGTCTTTGAAAGGATGGGATGTGAAGGAATTTATTAAAAAAGATCTTGAGATGTTTTTAATGACCTATTCGGGGTTTGCGAAAAACTTATGACCCATAGCAGGATCGAAAATGGCGATACTTACCCCTGATGTCTGTTTATAAAATTACAATTTTGCAATTTTAAAACCCCATTTTTGCCATAACATAAAATTACATTTTTGTAGTTTTTAGATCTATAATACAACAAAAATGTAATTCACCAATCTTTCCTCGACATCCATATCAACAGTTAACTGTCTGTATAAACATATAATAACGAATTGTTTGATTCGGTGGCATAATTGTTGCTGTTATTCATCTTAAAAACGTTGTCACAAATATTGTAATTTTATTCTGTATAAATTGTTCTTGAATCGACGCTTTAATAATTTTGGTTGTATATGTTTTTAAAAATGCACAAAAAAATCTTGAGACCGAATTCAAAGACCTGGTCCGTTGAAATATAATGAATCTGCAAAAAGAAAACATAAAAGATATTCATGAGTCTGCCTCAGAGAGATTGCGGGAAAAGACCGGGCCCCTTATTTCCGGCTTTTTGGTAGAAACGGAGCCGGATTTTTTAAAAAAACATGCACGAATTCTGGACGATTATTTTCGCCAGTGCTTTGAAAACAGCATGGTCGGACCCAGGATGGCTGCCGATAAGAATCTTTACGCCATTATTGCTCTGGGAGGCTATGGCAGGGAAGAGCAATGTATCCATTCTGACGTAGATCTGCTTTTTCTTTTTGAGAAAAGTGTTCCCAAAGATGCCGAAGATCTTGTTCGCGAGATTATCTATCCGTTATGGGACATGGGTCTTGATGTGGGTTATGCCACCCGATCGATTAAGGAATGCGTTAATCTTGCTTTAGAGGAGGTTGAAGTGCTAACATCCCTTTTGGATGCTCGTTTCATATGCGGCATGTCACCTCTATATTCAGCCCTAATGGAAAAGCTTGGTCACAGAATCACGCCCAGACGATCAAACAAAATAATCGCCGCGCTCATAGAAAATAATCGCCAAAGGCACATGTATTTCGGAGATTCTGTCTATCTGCTTGAACCCAACCTCAAAGAAGGGCAGGGCGGGTTGAGAGATTATCACACCATGCTCTGGATTGCCCGTATCAAATCGAATTTCAGGCAGTTTAGAGATTTTGAGTATCACGGCTATCTGTCTCACGACGAGATTGAGTGCTTAAGGAAATCGTTACGGTTCATTTGGAATATCAGAAATCGTCTGCATCACATAACCTGTAGAAAATGTGATCAGCTATATTTCGAATACCAGGCGCCTTTGGCTGCCGCCCTGAAATTTAAAAAGGAAAACGGACAACAACCCGTAGAAAGATTCTTGAGCGAACTCCATGGACATATGGAATTCTTAAAACAGCAGCATCTAATATTTCTTTATGAGCTTGGATATGCATCAGGTTCAAAACGTAGAAGAAAGACAAAAAAATATACTACGGTTAAGGGCTTGAAAGTATCCGGAGAGGGAATGCTTAATTTTGTTTCCTCTGAAGTAATCTTAAAATCTCCGGGTCTTTTGATGGAAATATTTGAAGAAAGCGCCCGTTTAAAGATCCCGTTGAGTATTGAGGCCAAAAGGTTGGCCAGAGAATTTAAATATCTTATTGATGATGATTTTATATCTTCGTTAGAGAATGTTCAATCGTTTGACCGCATCTTGGCTGCGCCGACCCCAACATTCAATGTGCTGAATGAAATGTTGAATACCGGCTTGTTAACACAGTATATTCCTGAATTTAAAGACATTGAGAATCGCATTCAGTATGACGAGTATCATCTCTATCCGGTGGACCGGCATTCCCTGCGGGCGGTTCAAATTCTAAAATCATTCGGTGCGAAAGAGGGTGCGTCTAAAGCCCCGCTATGCGGTGATCTTTACAAAGGACTCAATAACCGGAGACTGTTGTTATGGGCAACCCTGTTCCATGATATCGGCAAAGGTGCCCAGGGTGAAAGCCATTCCAAAACCGGGGCAAAGATTGTTTGTACGACGTTGCCCAAAAGAGGATTTACAGACAAGGATGTGGAAACGGTTTCCTTTTTGGTCGAGGAAC
>JAYEFV010000197.1:0-14150 GCA_034658755.1 Thermodesulfobacteriota bacterium
CGTAAAAAGTCCTAAAACCGTCATGCCGGACTTGATCCGGCATCCAGAAGCCATTGAATTTACTGGATTCCGGCTTTCGCCGGAATGACAAAAAAGGGTGTTTTTCGACTTTTTACGAAACCGTCAATTATGAACCGGTCACATAACCCCGACAAACCGGGAAGTGATTAGCCCGATTTCTGCCCAACGTGCAGGATGCTTTGAACTTTGCCCTTTAAAACGGCGACACAATTTGATTCAGCCATTTTTTGAAATAGCAGATTCCATCCGAATCTTTCTTCGAACCTAACCCGGATAAACCGAAACCAAGAAATATTTGCCACCAAAGCACGAAGACACCCTCCGCGCCGTAGGCCCTATGGGCCGGAGGCAAAGGATTTTATTTTGTTATTCGTTCTTAGTGTCTTGGTGTCTTTGTGGCGAAGAGAAAAAAATTTTACCACAAAAAGCACAAAATTTACAACTAAGGAACTAAGGATAAAAAAATCTTGACATTCAAACCTGGATTAGATAGACAATTTTTCAAGGTGCCATTTGGGCTTAATAGGGAATCCCGTTCAAATCGGGAGCGGTCCCGCCGCTGTAACCCTGCCCTTTTCGAAAGATAAGGGAACCCGTTCAGCAACAATGTGCCACTGTTCCGTACAAGCGGGATGGGAAGGCTGCTGAAGGGGCGGGGGAGTCAGAAGACCTGCCTTAACACATAAACCGACTCTCTGCGTTGGACAGAGAGGTGGGTCCAAAAAGAGGGTCAAGCAAACTGGGTGCAGCCCTTCAAACTTTAATAGTTTGAAGGGCTTTTTTTATTCTCTGAATACCGGCAGAGATGAAGCCCACAAAGGGAAAAGGAGGAGCATTCAAAGGCAGAAGTTGTTTTTGGCCGCTATCTCCAGGCCGTATGTGAGTGCCCCTCCTTAACCCTTACATTAAGCGCGACGAAATTTTATGTAAATATAATTATTCAATTCGTTCCGGGTTTTTTGCCCAAGACCGAGGGACTCAGATGAATAGTATTGAAAGGAGGTGAATATATGAAAACCGTCGCTCAGAACAACGGCCCGTGAACTCTGATTGTGCGGTTAATGAAGAGTTTCTTGAACCAACTGCAGGTCCTTTAAGTTCGTTTGGCCTGTTTGAGAATACATCCTTGTCTCTCGAATATCTTCATGGAGAATTCGAGAATGATGATGAAAGGGATCTGATTACCACACAGCTTGCTGTTGAGTTTTAATGATTGTTTTTTTACAATAAATTATATATAAAAAAGGAGGTTTGGTTATGAAAAGAAATACAGTTGTTTCCGTTATTGTTTTCTTGCTGACCATTGTTTTTTGTTCTGTGACTCTGGCCGGGGAGCACGCCAAAGGCAGTGCAGACCAGGACAAGGTGGCCATTGTGCTGGCTAGTTTCGGCACCACGGTACCATCAGCCATCGAGTCCATTACCAATATCCAACAAGAAGTAAAAAAAGCCTTCCCGGACGTTCCGGTAAAATTGACGTTCACATCCAATATCATCAGGTCCATATGGAAGGAACGACAGGCTGAAGAAAAAAAATGGTTGGGAAAAGGAATCCCCAAAGAGGTGCTCTACGTAAAGAACATTATAGCCACTGTTGGGGATTTGAGGGAGGACGGCTATAGAAACATCATCGTCCAGCCGACACATATGTTTTTTATGGAGCAGGCACAGGATCTGAGCTCATATGTAAATGCGTTTGCTTCAATAAAAACCACTAAGAAAAAATGGATGCCTTTTGACAAAATTGTTATGGGAAGACCTGCTATGGGAGGGCCTGGTGATAGATATGATTACCATGAAGATATGGAAAAAGCCCTTAAGACCCTTGTTGCCGACGTTAAGCTGGCTAGAAAGAATAAGGCCATGCTGGTATATATGGGTCATGGAAATGAGCACTGGTCAACCGGGATTTACATGGAAGCCGCCAAAAAGATGCGGGAACTCTATCCCGATGTAGTGACCTACATAGGGTCTGTGGAAGGTTTTCCGGGGATTAAAGATGTGGCGCGGTATTTGTCCCATTTTGATTCCGGCAAAATTGTGTTAAAGCCTTTTATGATTGTTGCCGGCGACCATGCAACCAATGATATGGCCAGCGATGAAGAAGACTCCTGGAAAAGCATTTTGACGAAACAGGGGTTTAAAGTAATACCGATACTGAAAGGTCTTGGCTCTAATGACAAGTTTGCAAAAATTTTTGTCGACCACATCAGGGATGCTGCCAGAGATAACCATATTGAGCTTTAAACCATGTTAAAAAAACAAGGGTTTGGGGCCTCACGGGGGCTCCAAACCCTTTTTTTGATATTTTTACTTGTTGTTGTCATTGTCCTTTCAACGGGGATGGGATACATAAAGATATCTCCAGCTCAGGTGATAGAAGTAGTGTTTGCCAGGATAACCGGTATCCCCAAGTCGTTGGAGGGAATAGACAGTGTCTTTCCTTATGTTATTATGGATGTAAGGCTGCCCCGCATATTGACCTCCGCCATTGTGGGCGCCGGGCTCTCCATTGCGGGAGTCATTTTTCAGGGAATATTACTAAATCCCCTGGCTGATCCCTATACCCTGGGCATATCCGCCGGTGCCGCCTTTGGTGCATCTATCGCTTTGGTCCTGGATATGACGTTTCTGGGTATTTACTCCGTGCCGTTGTTTGCTTTTCTTGGCGCTGTTGCAACCCTGTTCGCAGTCATGTTTCTCTCCTCTTCTGATGGTCAGACATCATCCAACAACCTTATCCTGTCCGGGATTATTGTTGCGGCAATTCTTTCTGCGGGAATAAGCTTCATAAAATATGTGGCGGATGAACAGGTCTCCATAATAATTTTCTGGTTGATGGGCAGTTTCGGTTCCAAGACCTGGACGGATGTATTTTTGACTTTTTTGTTTGTATCAACAGGATTTTTGATCTGCCTGTTTTTTTCGCGTGACTTGAATATAATTTCCCTGGGAGATCGATCTGCAAGCTCTCTGGGAATTGAAACAAACAGGGTTAGAATGACGCTTCTTGTAACAGCGTCCCTGATCACTGCCGTATGTGTCTCCGTATCCGGCATAATAGGTTTTGTGGGCCTTATCATTCCGCACTTAATGCGTTTTTTTGTGGGGCCTGATAATAACCGGTTGATACCTGCTTCGGCCCTTGTCGGCGCAACGTTGCTCTTGTGCGCCGACACCATTACAAGGGCAGTATTGCCAACCGAGGTGCCTATTGGCGTCTTGACCGCCCTTATCGGCGGCCCCTTTTTCTGCTATATTTTTAAAAAAAGGCGTATAGTTAAGACTTATGGATAAAAAAAGGATGCTTGAGATCAGTCGCATAAGTTTTTGTTATGGAAAAATCCGGGCACTGGATAATCTGTCCATGACCATAGAACCGGAAAAATTTTATGGCATTGTGGGCCCCAACGGCTGCGGAAAGACAACACTTCTGGATCTTTTGATCAGAAACAAAACGCCCGAATCAGGAACCATAAAATATTCAGGTCGAGACATAAAAAAATACAAAAGAAAAAGGCTGGCAAGGGAGATCGCTCTGGTTCCACAGGATTTTTATATTAATTTCCCCTTTACCGTAAGAGAGATCGTACTGATGGGCAGGCATCCGTATATTCCGAGGTTTGCTTCTCCTTCGGCCAAAGACATAAGTATCGTGGATGAAATAATGGAGAGGATGGAAATTGACGGATTCAAGGAAAAATACGTCACTGAACTGAGCGGGGGAGAGAAACAACGGGTGGTTTTTGCGCGGGCGTTTGCCCAGGACACACCTGTTTTAATACTGGATGAAGGCACATCCAATATGGATATACAGCATACGTTAAAGACGCTGGATATGGCGGCGGAAACTGTGAGGCTGAAAAAGAGGATCGTTATTGCCGCCTTACATAATCTGAACCTGGCTGCGGCTTTTTGTGATAACGTTGTTTTTATGAAGGCGGGCAGAATAGTATCTCAGGGGAACGTCGATGACGCCCTGAATGAACAGAATATAAAAGATGTCTTCAAAGTGGATTCAAAAGTTTATTTTGATGGGTACTCAAATTCAAAACAGGTGGTATATAAGAGAAGGTCGCAGGCATGAAGAAAGAGATATTAAGTGCGGTTGTGTTAATTTTTCTTCTGACGCCGGGCCTTAATGCATCACATAGAATAAACAGTTTTATAGACAGATCCGGCAATAATATAGTTGTTGAAGCGCCTTTTGAAAGGATTATTTCTCTATATGGGGCCCATTCGGAAAACCTGTTTTCTCTGGGCCTTGATAAGGAAATAATAGGAGTTTCAAAAAATGAAATATATCCTCCACCGGCAACATCAAAACCTGTTTTCAGTTATCATGACGATGCGGAAAAATTTATTGCGGCGCGTCCGGACCTGGTTCTCATAAGACCGATGATAGCCGGCGGGTATATAAACCTTGTTTTAAAACTTCAAAGAGCGGGAATAACGGCTGTATCGTTGCAACCGAGGACCGTGGACGAGATGTATTCATACTGGAAGAAGCTGGGAATGCTGACAGGAAAAGAAAGTCGGGCAGATGAGATGATAAAAGCGTTTCATTCCGGACTTAAAAGAATTAATTTACTTGTAAAAGACATTTCGCCCTCAAAAAAAAAGAAGGTCTATTTTGAGGCGATCCACAGCAAGATGAAGACCTTTTCCCCATCTTCTATTGCCATCTTTGCCCTGAAAAGCGCCGGGGGGATAAACGTTGCCCATGACGCACAGGCCAGGAGAGAGACGAACATTGCGGCTTATGGGAAAGAGCGTATCCTGTCGCACGCAGAAGAAATAGAAATCTATCTTGCGCAGCGTGGGCCCATGAATCATGCAAAGATAAGCCGCATCAAGGAGGAAGGGGGCTTTTGGGCTATCAAGGCCGTAAGGGAGGGGAAGGTCTATATAATTGATGAGAAGATAGTTTCACGGCCTACAATGAGATTGCTCGACGGTATATATGAAATCGGCAGGATCTTATACCCCGCAAGGTTTAATGATATAAATCCATTTAAGGACAGATAGCAGAGCAGGAAGATTAAATCTATACGGAACAGGAACAAAATATCGGGTTCATAACCTGAATTCTGCATTAATTTTTTTTAGGTCATATATTTTCGGGGTACCGGCGTAACTCGCGGAGTTTTGCCGAGAGGGCTCTCATCCACCAAAAGTGTGCAGCCATAAACTTGTTCCAATGTTTGGAACGTGAGAACCTCTCTTGGATCCCCCAGCCGCACCATTTCTCCCTTATTGAGTAAAAGCAAACGATCGCCGTACATTGCCGCCAGATTTACGTCATGGGAAACCATAACCACGGTAATTCCCTTTTCATTTTTTAATTTTTCCATTAAATCCATGAGCCGGACCTGGTGGGCAAGATCCAGAGATGCGGTAGGCTCATCCAGAAGAATAATTTCGGGTTCCTGACAAATGGCTTTTGCAACGAAAACCCGCTGCTGTTCCCCGCCGCTTAACTGGTCTAATTTCCGATGTGCCAGATGTTCTACGCCGGTAAAAGCCAGGGCTTGTTTTGCAATTTTCAAATCTTTTTCTTGTTCAAGTCCAAGCATGCCGAGATAGGGTGATCGACCCATAAGTACAATTTCGGTTACGGAAAAAGGAAAATCGACCGGTATCATCTGAGGGACAAAAGCAATGGTTCGTGCCAGAGCTTTGCGGCTATATTGATCGATAGGGCGATTCAGTATATTCAGTTGATCGACTTGAGTTTTCAAGATTCCGGCCATCACTTTCATCAATGTGGTTTTCCCGGAACCGTTTGGCCCTATGATGATGAAAAAATCACCTGTTGTGACAGAAAAGGTAAGATTTTTCAAAGCCGGAAAATCTCCATAATAATAATTCAGATTTTTAATATCTATAGCCATACTATCGCCGGGTTTTTTTTAATAAAAAGATAAAGAGCGGCGCACCGATCATTGCGGTAATGACCCCAGCGGGCATTTCGCCCTGTTTCGGAAGAACCCTTGCCAGGACATCACAAAAAACAAGGTAGGCGCCTCCGCCAAGAACACATGCCGGAACAAGCACCCGGTGGTCCGGTCCAAAAACAAGTCGAAGAAGATGCGGTACAACCAGTCCCACAAAACCGACAAGCCCGCAATAAGAAACCGTTGCGCTGACCATAAATGAAGTTGTCACTAGCAGGATAACGGTTACCGACTTTATATTTACTCCCATGGTTTGTGCCATTTCCTTGCCCATCAGCAGCAGGTTCATTGAATTGGAAAACCAGAAAATCAGGATAAAACAGGGGCAAAGTATTGCAGCAAGTATTCCCACATGGCCGATATCAACCATTGAAAGATCACCCATAAGCCAGAAAATAATATTATGAAGCCTTGAGTCCTGGGTCATAGAAACGAGAAACATGATGACTGCGGCACAGAAAGCGTTTACCATAACGCCTGAAAGAAGGAGCGCATCTTTTTTAAGAATGGTTTGTCCTGAGGACATGACCAGAATTAGCAGAAGAATGGCGATACTTCCGGCAAAGGCCATGAGACTTACCCCGGGAAATCTGGATAATCCTATCAGAATTCCGATGATGGCTCCGATGGCCGACCCTCCTGAAATTCCAAGGATGTAAGGCTCAGCAAGAGGATTACGCAGTAGGGCCTGAAAAACAAGACCTCCCAGAGAAAGGGCCGCACCCACCAGGGTTGCCAGCAGAACCCGTGGAAAGCGAATCTGCCAGATGATTGTATCCAGCATGGAATCGGATTCTTTTCCTTCAAGCAAGCTTTGAAAAACCACCTTGATTCCACTGGTGGTCGATCCCATGGAAATCCCCAGAAACATTGCTATAAGCAACACAAGTGCAAGAGACAACGAAATAACCGACAGTCGTTTTAGGAGCAATGGTGTTTTAGTATTCATTGCGTTTCATCAAAAAGTTCGGGATGTATCAATTTGACCAGCAACTCAAGACCGTCCACCAACCGCGGCGTGGGGCGATCAAAAAAATTGGAGTCTTCAAGAAAAATTCGATGATTTCGAATTGCAGGCATATCCGGCCAGCGGCTCCATTCCGCCTTGATCTTCTCAAATACCGCGGCGCGTGCCATGGAAGTGATAATGAAGACTTCCGGGGAAAGCGCCAGAACCTGTTCCCGGCTGAACCGCGGATAGGCAACCGGCCCTTGGGCCAGGTTTTTCCCACCGGCAAGAACGATGAGTTCGTGGATAAAGGTATGGGTTCCGACGGATACAATGGGGCAAATTCCAATCTGGAAAAAGACCCGGGGACGGTATCCGGCTTTTGCCACCAGGGACTTAACTTTACGAACCCGGGACCGCATGCGTTGCACTAGAAGGTCCGCCCGTTGGTTGGCATTCAGAAGGTTCCCGATTTCCAGAACGGTTTGCACGACCGTTTCCAGATTTCTGGGGTCTACCGCATATACGGGTATTTTAAGAGATTCAAGACGGTTGGCTACCACCCTCGGATTGCCGTCCTTGATAGCGATACAAAGATCAGGTTCTAACGCCACTATTTTTTCCAAATTGAGCTGCACATAAGAGCCCACTTTGGGGAGCTTCACGGCCGCCGGGGGGAAGTCGCTATACAGGGTTACCCCTTTTAAAAGATTTTCCTGACCAAGGGCGTAAATGATTTCCGTGATACTCGGGGCCAGGGCCACAACCCTTTGAGGTTTGTTCTGAATCGTTATCTGACGTCCCAGCTGATCCGTTACGATCTTTGCATCAGATGGTGTTCCGATTCCAATAAAAAGGACTACCGTCACCATTAAGAAGATTGCTTTGGATTTATATTTCATAATCTCTTTACAAAAAAATATGAATTTAGGCTACACAAAAAAAACCGGACCGAAGTCAAGAAAATTATAGGGTAGTGTCCTCTTTACAATCCTTACAGAAAGGTGATAGATTGTCAATATAGGACTATCCATGCATAACCTTAAAATATATACAAGTAACCACATGGAGATCCTTGCCCAACAACTGGCACGGATTCTCAGAGATCCGCTACCTTCTCCCCTTGTTCCGGAAATTATCGTTGTTCAGAGCAGGGGAATGGAGCGCTGGGTTTCCATGGAAATCGCCGGGTACAACGGCATTTGCGCCAACTGTTCTTTTCTTTTTCCCAACCTGTTTTTACATGAAATTGTTAAAAAATTAATTCCCGATTTGCCGGAAGACTCCCCGTTTGATCCGGTTGCCATGACCTTCAAAATCATGAATGTCTTGCAGTCATCCATTCATTTGCCGGGTTATGAAAGCCTGAAAAGATATATGGTCCATGATAAAAATGGGATGAAGCTGTTTCAGATTTCGCAAAAAATAGCCGATCTGTTTGACCAGTATCTTGTATTCCGGCCGGAAATGATTTTCAGATGGGAAAAAGGCAAGGAAGACCACTGGCAGGCACAGCTCTGGAGAGAAATTTCATCCGGAAAAGAAAACTTGCATCGAGCCCGGATGCGAAAAACTCTTCTTGAAAAGATCAAAAAACAACCCCATGAAATAGAAAATCTTCCCGATCGGATATCCATATTCGGAATATCTTATTTGCCCCCGTTTCATCTGGAGACGTTTATTGAAATATCACGGCTTTCTCAGGTCAATCTTTTTCTGATGAACCCATGCAGGGAATACTGGGCTGAGATCGTTTCCCCCAGGCAAATAAAAGAGATACAGAGAAAATATATAACATCAACGGGAATCACAGAGGAACTCTACCTGGAAGAAGGGAACCGGCTCCTATCTTCCATGGGGACTTTGGGGAGAAATTTCTTTTCAATGATCAGCGGGATCGATTGCCAGATGTTCGAACAATTCAAGGATCAGGACAAACATAATATGCTTTCTAAAATCCAGTGGGATATTCACAATTTAAAGGACAGAAAATTTTACTCCCAAGATTCAGTTCCCGACCTCGAAACAAGCGGTATTTCTTCCCCATTGGGTAAAACTGACTCGATGCAACAGGATGTTAACACTTCAGTTCAGATTCATTCCTGCCACAGTCCCATGCGGGAGATCGAAGTTCTCCATGATAATCTCCTTGCCATGTTTGAAGAAGACCCTGATCTTCTGCCCAAAGATATTGTGGTGATGGCTCCTGATATAGAATCCTATGCACCATTCATACAGGCCGTGTTTGACGCACAGACAGATGAAGCACTCCGGATTCCTTTCACCATTGCGGACCGGGGATTAAGAAAAGAGAGCCGTATCATCGAAGCATTTCTGTCCATACTTGATCTCAAAGGCAGCAGGCTCGGCACAACCAGTGTTATGGTGTTGCTGGAATCTGCGGGTATAAAAGAGCAATTCGGTCTGACTGAATCGGACATTGAAATTGTAGAACGCTGGATTAAAGAAACAAATATCCGGTGGGGAATGGATGCTGATTTTCGTCGTGAGCTTGGGCTTCCCGGTTTTTCTGAAAATACATGGAAAGCCGGAATCGAAAGGCTTCTTTTGGGGTATGCCTTGCCAGGCCTGGACCGTAAACTGTTTTCAGGAATACTTCCTTATGACCAAGTTGAAGGAGGAGAAGTAAAGATACTGGGGAAATTTCTGAACTTCTTAGACCGGGTTTTTCACTGCATGGGCTCCCTTGACACGCCTCGAACATTAAGTGACTGGCACCTGAAGCTTATTGAAATTTTAGAGGAGTTTTTTGCGTCGGATGAGGATTCAGAACGGGAAATACAGGTTCTGCGGCGAATTCTGGATGAGATGTCACAGGCAGAAGAATTATCCGGATTTGATCGGCCAATCGAAATTGAAGTGGTGAAATCCTTTTTGGAGAATCTTCTTGAATGTGTAAATTTTGGAACCGGTTTTATCTCAAGCGGTGTAACCTTTTGCGCAATGCTCCCCATGAGAAGCATCCCTTTTAAAGTCGTATGTCTTGTGGGTATGAACATGGATGCTTTCCCGCGCGAATCAAAAACCTTAAGCTTTGATCTGATGGCAAAAAATCCGAGGATCGGCGACCGGTCACGGCGAAATGATGACAAGTATCTTTTCCTGGAAGCCATTATCTCGGCCAGAAATAAATTCTATATCAGCTATGTGGGCCAGAGCATCCGTGACAACACACGGATTGCCCCGTCTGTTCTCGTGAGCGAACTTATCGATTATATTAAGGAAGGATTTGGGCTTTCAGAAGATCAGATGGTCACATTGCACAGACTCCAGGCCTTTTCACCGGAATATTTTAAGGCCGGTGGAAAACTGTTCAGCTATTCCCGGGAAAATTTTGCAGCCAGTTGCAGCAGGTATGAACACAAAGATATTCTTTCTTTGATCTCCAGTAAGCTGCCCGATCCTGCCCAAGAATGGAAACATCTTGATATAAAAGATTTAAGTGCCTTTTTCAGCAACCCGGCCAAATTTCTCCTTGAAAAGCGTCTGGGCATATATTTGCATGAGACGGCAGATGTATACGATGAAAGAGAAAATTTCAATCTGGGGCATCTGGAAAAATATATGCTTGAGCAGGAAATGGTGTTACACAGGCTATTCGGATCAGAGCTCAAAGATTTTTTACCTGTGAAAAAAGCCTCCGGACAACTTCCTCACGGAAATGTGGGAGAATTTGTCTATAATGAAATGAGTCTGGATGCTGAAGGTTTTGTCAGAAAAATTGAAGGTCACATAACCGGCAAACAATTAGATAACCATAATGTTGACATTGACATTGCGGGTTTTAATCTTTGTGGTCGCCTTACGGATGTTTATGAACAGGGGCTGATCCGGATTCGTTATGTGAAAATAAAACCCAAATATCTTTTAAAAACATGGGTTCATCATGTTATACTTTGTGTTTTGGTTGAAGGAAAACGACCGGTTAAAAGCTTTCTTTTATGCAAAGATGCTGCCTGGGAATTTACCCCGGTCTCAAACTCCACTGATATTCTAAACGATCTTCTTAAACTTCTTTGGAAGGGCATGTCAGAGCCGCTGCACTTTTTCCCCGAATCCTCCTTTGAATATGCTCGCAAGCTCCTGATGAAGCATCAGACGATATCGGAGGCCTTAAACTCTGCCAAAAACAAATGGACCGGAAACGATTTTGTACGGGGAGAGTCAGAAGATCCATATTTCGAGCGTTGCTTCGGCAAAACCGATCCTCTTGATCAAGATTTTGGAAAAATTGCAGAACAAGTCTTTGCACCGTTATTGGATCATTGTAGGGAGATAGTATTATAAACCACCGCGTATGGAACTATTTTTATGCTTTGTGCAAAATGAAGGGCCTTTATTTTTTACAGTTTTAAATACCGACAGGTGAGTGTTGATTTTTAAATTATTTAATGTTATGAAAAGGTTATGAAAAACAACTTGCAAAAGGTAATGGTAGTATTTTTTGTCTACTACCGGAACTTATTGAGAAGTTACAAAAATATGGGTAAACAAAGCAGGTTCTTTTGATGATGCCAGGCGTTTTGAAAAAGAGTATTACAAAAAATTTTCTGCCTCCCAACGCCTTGAAACTGTTCAAGTTCTTCGTGAAGCGTTTTTTAAATCATCCGGGATAAACTTTCGTGGAAACAGAAAAAGATTACGAAGAGTTTTTAGAATTATTAAACAAGCATGACGTCAAGTATTGCATTGTCGGTGCCTTTGCTTTGGCTTTTCATGCCGAGCCCCGATATACGAAAGACATTGATATCTGGGTTCAAGCCAGCACCGATTCCTGTTTTCGGATCTCTGAGGAGCAATTTTTGGCCTGCTATATCATCCGGTGTCAGCTTCAACACTTCACCGATACGCATTCCACCCCTTGCCATTAATTCCAAAATCAGCTGGTTTCGGAGCTTGGTTGATCGGAAAATAATCTCATCAATTGTTTCCTTTTCAAAACTATCCCATTGAACAGGCGTATTGGCTTTGTAAAGTTTTTTCAGTAGTTGATTGGCACAGGGTTTTTGTACTCGTTCGTCAATGTAGGTTCCAATGAAATTGAAAAATGCAGTCAGATGTAAATATCGAGTTCGTTTGGTTTGTTGCTTTCTGCCGCCTGTGATTTTACTGAGAAAGGTGAGAATGTCTTCTGAGGAGATCTCCCCTATATCTTTGTCGCCAAAGATCAAACTAAATTTTGTAAGAATCGATTCATATGCTCTTATGGCTTTCGATACTTTCATAACCTGCCTCCTTTGTTTAAAGGTTACCTAAAAAAACTAGCCAGAGGTAAGGCTATGATATCTTTTCGATATATTTTATGATTTACGGAAAATATGCTTTTGAGATATGTATAAATGAAAAGAAAATATCAATAACCGTCACACAACATTAACAACCTCAGTTTGTTTGCTTTAAAAAGGGAATTCTTATCCTTTTAAGCTCATTAATCGAGCTTCCCCCTTTTCTTCTTGTAGGGAAATCCCTTCATTACAAATTCCCCAAATATTAAATTATTCTAAATATTGTCTAATTTCAGAGAGATAAATCAATCGATAATACTTGGCATGTCCTTTGCTTTACATAAAGTACAAAGGCAAAGGCGATATTTATGGTGAAAGCAAAGGAAACATGGAGGTATTGATTGGACATGACAACGAGGAGTTGGCTTCCATCATCCAGGATGTAATAGAGGAGGTGACAAAGGATGAAAAGATTCATGCTTGTAGTTCTTGTGGTGTTAATAGGTTCTGGTTTTGTGGGTGGTTTTGTGGGCTGCCAAGATGAGAAGGCCACTCCGCCGGCAAAAGAGAAAATGAGGGGAGACTATCCTCTTTCTTCACCAGAGGCAGAGAGGGTCCCCCCACCAGTAGAGGAGACAACTCCTAAAGAGGAATATGCTCCTGCCCCAGAGAAAAAATAGCCCATAAGGAAAAGAGGGAGGAGGTGATGCTTATAGATAAGGAGCTAATTGCAGATGTAATACGAGGTTGTTGAAGTAGGCTAACTGTAAACGAACTAATGACAAAAAAACAAAAGGAGGGAAAAATAATGATAAGGAAATTAGTACCAATGCTGATTATTGCCCTGTTTGTGATCTCCATTACCGGTGTGGCAGTCTCCGAAGCGCAGGAGATAATAACGGGGACAATTATTGCTATTGACGACAATACGGGTAGGATTTCGGTGCAGGATGAATCCGGCAAGACGTATACTTTAACTGCGGGTTCGGACGTAGACCTGAAAACCTTTAGCTCAGGTGATAAGGTAAACATAGAATACGGTGGTGACGGGGTTATCAAATCGATCACTAAGGTAGAGTAAAGCGTAAACTGGCTCAGTGGGGATGAAAGTAAAGGGGGGCATTTGTTGCTCCCCTTTTTTGCTGAATGAGAAACTATAGCGGATGTTCAGCCAAAAGTATACCATGAGGACTGTCTATTTTCCATTTCTTATTTTATAGAAAAATCAAGTAGATAATGCCTTTTGAACAATCAAAGGTCAATTATCATTTTGTTACGTATAGCAGCTATATGCAACCTACACTAATAAAAAACGGCAGGACCATTAGCTGACCCTGCCTTTTTAAAATGTCTAATTTATTATTTTGTTGTTCTGGGTTTTAGCCTTCTATCGAGTCCGCTTTTCCGTTCCTTTCCAGATCTGCGTTCAGGAATGTGAAAATCATAAGAGAAATGACGTCTATCTATACCTAAACGCCTACCACCATTATCGGGCAATATGCAGCTCATGCCCATCAATTTTTTAAACCTTTTTCGTCCAAATACTGCAAGACCAACCAAACTAGAGCCAAGCAGTATAAGTGTAGCGAGCTCGGGTACTGCGGAAGGATTATCTCCAGTTGAAGGTCCTTCAGAAGAGGTAACCGGTGTTGAGGAAAAGCTTGATTTGCTAACCGTGGTTGCCGGATCATCCGAAGGACAGCCAACAATTCCAAAAAACATAATCACAGCACATAAAAACATAAATAATTTCATCATCTTTTTCTCTCTTTATTATAAAAATGAAAATGTAATAATTCAAAGTCTTCAGTTTTGACTATCTATGACTGAATAATTTTAAAACCTACAGAAAAATAGTTACGGCTATTTGATTTGTTAATATAAGTATGGGTTGTAAAAAAAACTAATGGTATAAATACTTATTAACCAGACAGCCAAAAACCTATCTGTATTATTCCATATACGATAGAGATTAAG
>JAYEFV010000198.1:0-14092 GCA_034658755.1 Thermodesulfobacteriota bacterium
AAATGAAAGTGAAATGCCCAGGCAATGGTACAACATAGTGGCGGATCTGCCCACTCCAATGAGTCCGCCGCTGCATCCAGGGACAGGAAAGCCGGTGGGGCCGGATGATCTGGCTCCGGTATTTCCCATGAATTTAATCGAGCAAGAGGTTGCAACCGAACGCTGGATTGACATCCCTGAACCGGTTCTGGATAAGTTAACTCTGTGGCGCCCCTCTCCCTTATATCGGGCAAGGAAT
Source organism: Thermodesulfobacteriota bacterium (assembly GCA_034658755.1). GTDB lineage: Bacteria > Desulfobacterota > Desulfobacteria > Desulfobacterales > UBA11574 > S5133MH16. The sequence goes on from JAYEFV010000198.1 coordinate 239, forward strand.
TTCGAAAAGCTGCTGGATGCCCCGGTTAAAATTTATTACAAGAACGAAGGGGTAAGCCCTCCGGGTTCTCATAAGCCCAACACCGCAGTTGCGCAAGCCTATTACAATAAAGTTTTCGGTATAAAACGCCTGTCAACGGAAACAGGTGCAGGACAGTGGGGCAGTGCATTGAGCATGGCCTGTCAGATGTTCGGCCTTGAATGCCGTGTCTTTATGGTAAAGATAAGCTATGAACAAAAGCCGTATCGCAGGCTGATGATGATGACGTGGGGTGCGGATTGTATCCCAAGTCCAAGCAATATCACACAAGCGGGAAGAAAAATTCTTGAAGAACATCCTGATTCACCAGGAAGTCTTGGCATGGCAATAAGCGAAGCCATAGAAGATGCGGTGAGCGATAAAGATGCTCGCTATTCTCTGGGGAGTGTATTAAACCATGTTCTTTTGCATCAAACCATTGTTGGCCTGGAAGCTCAAAAACAATTAGAAAAAATTGGTGATTATCCTGATATCGTTATGGGGTGTGCCGGCGGCGGGAGTAATTTTGCAGGTCTGTGTCTTCCTTTTGCTCGAGATAAAATCCATGGCAAGCAAATTTCCATTATTGCCGCTGAGCCAACGTCATGTCCAACCATGACGCGTGGCCCTTTTGCCTATGATTTTGGCGATACGGCAATGACCACCCCTTTGCTTGCCATGCATACTCTGGGACACGATTTTGTGCCTCCCCCTATACATGCCGGAGGATTAAGATATCACGGAATGGCGCCTATTTTGAGCCACCTGATAAAAGAGAAAATGATTGAAGCTCGTGCGCTTGACCAGATAGAAACATTTACAGCCGGGATTAATTGGGCCCGCACCGAAGGTTTTATCCCGGCGCCGGAAACAAATCACGTGATTGCAGCGGTTGTTCAGGAAGCACAAAAAGCCAAAGAAGAGGGAAAAGAAAAAATAATTCTGTTCAACTGGAGTGGCCATGGGCTTGTAGACCTTGCAGCGTATGATGCGTTCCTTTCGGGTAAACTGAAAAAATATGAGCTTCCGGAAGAAGAACTTCAAAAAGCTCTGGAAAGTATAGCCGGGCTTCCAAAACCGTAAGGCAAACATACAATTTTCTGTGGAAGTAGAAAACATTATGAATTTAAGCACAAAGGGAAATTTAATATGTTTGAGCAACTGGAGATCAGATGCCCAAAACTTGGGAATCAGGTTACTTTTGCCTACTGTTTGAGGGAAGGTGGTGATATCCCTTGCCCTCGAACTATTAAATGCTGGCATTCTTACTTTCCTGTGGAAGCCTATCTCCGGGGAAAATTGACACCTGCGGATTGGGAACGCTGTTTCAATAAAAAGCCAAAAGAGAAAATTTTGACGCTGGTTGAACTCATCGAAGCAGCCAAAAAGCAAACGGTTAAATAAAATAGGGGGTATTCGGAAAACTAATAATATAATTTTTAAACGCAACGGACAGTTAAGGAAGGAGGGTATATGAGATATAATTATTTATTCAAACAATTATTTCTTCTAGTGGTCATTATGATAATCGGGGTTTCTCTATCGTTGGTAAGATTACCTTCCGCATACAGTTATGATTTGCCGTCAGTGAATTTGGGATTTACGAGCTTTCTGGACGGCGGACCACCCGCCGGCCCCGGGTTTTACTTCACGCAATATGTCCAGTACTGGAATTCGGATGACTTTAGGGACGATGACGGGAACAGTCTCCTGCCTTCAGTTGCCGATGAGGACCTGGAGGCCTGGATCAGTCTCTCTCAATTTCTATATCAGTCGGACAAGGCATTGCTCTTTGGAGGAAAATGGGGCCTCGACGTGATTGTGCCCTATGTCTCGCTCGATCTGGATCTGGATATACCTATTCCCCTTGAAGATAACGGCTCAGGGTTTGGCGACATTCTCATCGGCCCCTATTTGCAGTGGGATCCCATTATGGGGAAAAACGGGCCCATCTTCATGCACCGCATCGAGTTCCAATTAATCTTTCCCACCGGTAAATATGACGATGATAAAGAGCTCAATCCGGGCAGCAATTTTTTTTCCTTTAACCCGTATTGGGCAGCGACTCTGTTTATCACCCCGAAATGGACCACTTCCTGGCGGTTGCACTACCTCTGGAACGACAAAAATGATGATCCCAACAGGGCCTTCGGTAATGCCGATGACACCCAGGCCGGGCAGGCCATCCACCTGAACTTTTCAACAGCCTATGAGGTATTGGCAAAGCGGCTGCGTTTGGGAGTAAACGGCTACTACCTCAAGCAAATCACTGATACTGAGGTTGATGGCAAGGATGTATCAAATTCCAAGGAACAGGTGTTTGCCATAGGCCCGGGAGCCGTATACCATTTTTCCCGGGACAACCATCTTTTCGTTAACACATATTTCGAAACATCTGCCGAGAATCGACCGGAAGGCTTTCGGTTGAACGTCCGGTGGGTGCATCATTTTTAGTTGGAATTAACCAACCCGGATATTTCATGCATCGTGTTAAAGGAATCTAATATAATGCCGGGTGATAATAATGCTCCATTAAAAATCTCCCTGTCCAGCTGCATAAGCAATTCTCACTGCAGCAGACAGGGAGACTATCCGTGAATCTATCAAGTGTCCATCCATAAATGGTAAATTTTGGTTTCCGGCAAGGCCCGAGCGAGTTTTCAACCGCAGGCATAGCGCGCTATTTCGAGGATTGAAAACGAGCGAGAACGCCGCCGGGGGCCGAAAGATGCCGTTTATGGATGGACACTATCTAAGGAATCTCATCATACCCTTTAACAAGAACTTCCCTGGGTTTGGCGCCGTCTGAAGGTCCTACGATTCCTTCTTTCTCCATCACTTCAATAATGCGGGCTGCCCGGTTGTACCCAATGCGCAAATGGCGCTGAATCATGGATATTGATGCCTGTCTTGATTTTGTAATTAGTGCCACGGCATCATCATATCTATCATCATACTCCATGGTGTCGGATTCACCTTCTTCCTTTGGCGGTGATTTAACTACGGCCTTATTGTATTCCGGCGTCTTCTGTGCTTTTAAAAATTCAGTGATTCTTGATAGCTCTGCCTCTGATATGAATGCCCCGTGAATTCGCTGGAGCTTTGCCGTGCCCGGAGGGAGAAAAAGCATGTCCCCGTTTCCCAACAGATTCTCAGCACCATTGGTATCGATTATGGTCCTTGAATCGGTCCTGGAAGAGACCTGGAAACTAAGACGAGTAGGAAAATTGGCCTTGATGATTCCTGTCAGGACATCCACGGAAGGCCTTTGGGTGGCAAGTATCAAATGAATACCGGCAGCTCTGGCCATCTGGGCAAGACGTGTCAATGCAACCTCCACGTCCCGTGATGTCGCCAACATAAGATCGGCAAGCTCGTCAATGATAACGACAATATACGGCAGTTTTTCCGAACCCTCACTTTCTTTGGTTGTATTTTCCTTATCTATCTTCTGGTTATATTGCCGTATGTTTCTTGCTTTCTTTTCCGACAGCAACTCATATCTTGTTTCCATTTCGCGTACCGTCCAGAAAAGGGCATTGGTTGCTTTTCTTACATCTGTTACGACAGGGGTAATAAGATGTGGAATCCCGTCATAATCTGAAAGTTCGATTCTTTTTGGATCTACCATAATGAGCTTTACTTCATCCGGAGTCGATTTAAATAAGAGGCTGCATATCATGGCATTTAAGGCCACACTCTTACCGGTTCCGGTTGCGCCGGCAATTAAAAGATGCGGCATCTTGTCGAGTTCTGCCACCACAGGATCCCCGACGATGTTTTTGCCGAGACAGATCGTAAGCTTTGATTTTGATTTTTCGAAAACACTTGAGGCAACAATTCCTTTGAATTTTACAAGCTCTCTGGTGGTATTGGGGAGTTCAATTCCGATCACCGCTTTTCCGGGAATCGGCGCTACGATCCTGATACTTGTGGCACGAAGCGCCAAAGCAAGGTCGTCGGTTAGGTTTACTATTTTATTAATTTTCACGCCCGGAGCCGGTTCATATTCATAGGTCGTGATGACAGGGCCGGGCGATACAGCCACCACCTTCCCCTTGACACTGAAATCGTCAAGTTTTTTTTCAAGGAGTTTTGACTGCATCCTTAAATTTTCATCATCAGCAGAAGAAGGTTGCTCCTTGGAATCGTCCAAAAGATTTATAGAAGGAAGTCTAAATCCGGGTTCAGAACGCATGAACTCGAATACTTCCTGTCGGGGAACCGGAGCTTCTTTTATAGGTCTGGTTTGGGGAGCTTTGATTTTTATTTTCCGTTCTTTTTCAACAGCAAGTTCTTTTTTGATTTTCGAACTTTTTTTTAATTTTTTCCTTCGTTCTTTCCATTTGACAAACAACGTATGTAATCGATCTGCCGAAAAAACAACGGATCGCCAGGAGCGTTTTGAAAAGTTTGTAAGTGAAAAACCCGTGGCCAGAATCAAACCGATAATCCATAAAAGGACCAGTATAATTACGCCGCCTATAGCATTGGAATATTTTACCAGAAATGATTTTAAGAAAATTCCAATGATTCCGCCTGAAGAAAATTTATTTCCAAAAATAATAATGTGGTCATTATATATTGCCAGCAGACTTCCGGTGGTTATAATCAAGAGCATTCCGCCGGTAATGGTAAAAACAATTGCTCTGGAAGGGTGGTCTCGAAAAAAGTGAATACTGGTAAGAAGGAGCAAAACAGGAACCCAGAATGCCCCAAGACCGAACGGTCCGATAAGAATACCGGCCAACTGGGCTCCGAACAGCCCGAAGAAGTTGTGAATATGACCAGAGGAAGTGGCATGGTTAATTGAAGGATCTGCCGGGCTGTATGACAACAGACTGATCAGAGTTAAAACAACTAGAAAAAAGAGTGATATTCCGATAATTTCTTTACGCATAGATTCCTGATGAGAAAGTAGTTCCTTAGTTGTAAATTTTGCTTGCCCAGTACAATACAGAGTCAATTTCACCAGGGTGCTTTTTGTGGCAAAACTTTTTCCATTCTGCCACTAAGGCACCAAGGCACGAAGAAAGAATAATAAATATACCCTTTGTGTCTTAGTGTCTTTGTGGCAAATATTTTTGGTTCTCTCCAAGCTGTAGGCTCTACCCTCCGGCCTGTAAGCCCTACGGGCTGGAAGCGGAGCCGGAGGCCGGCTTGTCCGGGTTAGTTATGGATTGATGAATTCGATTTTTTACCCATTACCTGTTTTTTGTTAAACTTCCAGTATAAAAGAAAGTATAACCGGGCGGCGTTTTATGGTAAAGGAAAAAAATTTCCTCAGAGCTATTTGTATTTTTGACCGGATTTTATTGATCCGGTCTGGAACCACAGGGCCGAATTCGTCTACGATCTCGAGTATAATGCACTTTGCATCTTCCAAAAGATGGCCTGTCTCCGTCTCAAACACAAAGCCATGGGAAACAATTTCAGGACCGTGTAGCACGATTCCTGTCTCCTCATCAAAAACCATGATAACGACCACTAAGCCGTCTTCTGACAAATTACGTCTCTCCTTGAGCACACTTCGCCCGACATCTCCAATTCCTTTACCATCTATAAACACCCGGCCTGTCAAAACATTCTCTCGAACTCTGCCACCGTTTTCGGTAAATTCAATAACCTGACCGTTTTCAACAACAAGAATATTTTCCTTTGGAATACCGACTTGCTCGGCCAGACGCGCATGAAGAATCAGGTGCCGGTATTCTCCGTGGATCGGAATAAAATATTCAGGCCGGGTCAGGTCTATCATCAGTTTTAATTCTTCCTGAAAAGCGTGTCCGGACACATGGATTTCGGATATCTTTTCATAAATAACGTCGGCCCCTTGTCTATAAAGCTTATTGATAATCTTGGTAATTGCTTTTTCATTCCCTGGTATAAATTTCGAGGAAAAAATTACCGTGTCATCTTCTTTGATCTTTATCTGCTTATGGGCGCCCGCAGCCATACGGGCCAGGGCAGCCATGGGTTCTCCCTGACTTCCGGTTGTTATAATTACAATCTGGTCATCCGGAAAGTCATTGAGCTGTTTAACATCCACCTCCATGTCCTCGGAAATAGTTATGTATCCAAGTTCTTTTGCTATATTTACAGTTGTTTCTATGCTCCTTCCGTTGAAAATGACTTTCCTGTCCATTGCCAGGGCAATATCGATAACCTGTTGAATACGGGTAATATTGGAAGCAAAAAGCCCCACAATAATCCGCCCTTTTCTCCCTGCACAGATGCTTGCCAGTGTCTCACCGACCTCCTGATCGGAGATTGTATATCCTTCTTTTTCAACATTTGTGGAATCCGACAGCAGGGCGAGGACACCTTGGTCGCCGCACCGTGCAAACTGGTTGACGTCGGTTATCATTCCGCCAACAGAAGTATGGCCAATTTTAAAATCTCCGGTATGAACAACAAGTCCAAGAGGCGTTTTTATGGCAATACCCACCCCGTCAACCGCACTGTGGCAAACCCGGATAAATTCGAGTTCAAAAGGACTTAATTTAAGTTTTCCCCCCGGAGAAATTTCATTCAATAAAGCGGTGGAAAAGGAAGCGTGCTTTTCCAGTTTGTTCCCCACGACACCCAGCGTGAAAGGAGTTCCGAATATAGGAACGTTTATATCTTTCAGCAGAAAAGGGAGTGCCCCGATATGATCTTCGTGGGCATGGGTTAATACAATTCCCGAAATTTTTGACTTAATTTGTTTTAAATAACTCATATCAGGGATTACATAATCAACACCCAACATATAGTCTTCGGGGAACATCAGGCCGGCATCAATAATAAAAGCTGAATCGGAATATTCAAAGACCATCATGTTTAGACCTATTTCTCCCAACCCGCCCAGGGGTATTATTTTTAGCATAACGGTTTATTCTTTTCATAGGATCCCAGGATGATATTTCTAACTTTTTCCATAAGATCGATCTTGGTTTTCCTGGTATAATCCAAAGTTTTAAGCGGTTTTTTGATTTCTAGAATAACATTTCCGGGTCTAACAAGAATCTGTTTTTTTTGCATGATCTTCCATGTTCCATGAATTATCACCGGAATGATAGGAACACCGGAATCGACCGCCAAAACAAATCCTCCCTTTTTAAATGACTGGATATTCTGAGTCTGACTGCGCGTACCTTCGGGAAAGATTATGACGGACGTACCATTTCTTATTATTTCCGCCGCCTTATTAAGGCTTTGTATGGCAGACTTGCGATCAAAACGATTAATACTGATATAACCGGCCCTTTGCATGGCATAACCGAAAATGGGTATTTTAAAAAGTTCAGCTTTTGCAAGCCATCTGAACTGAACCGGAAGATAAGCCTGAAGAACGGGGATATCAAAATTGCTCACATGGTTTGGCATGTAAATATAAGATCCCGTACGATTCAGGTTGGAAAGGCCTTTAACCGTGACTTTGATATTGCTTGCAGCAAGAATACATTTTGCCCAAATTCTTGCCACTTTGTGCGGCGTTTCACCACCTGTACTAACAAGTGAGGTTAATATGACGATAACAGCAAAAAAACCTGTCAAAATCACTGTCCAAAAAATGATAAAGAGTGTTCGTATCACAAGTTAGTTCTCTTTGCCCCGCCTGCCATTGCAAGGCACGAGCGGGTATTCTATCTGGGTTTATTAAAATATGGTGTCGTAGATCTATGTTATTTCAATTAGTTATAGAATTCCGAGACGTTTACTTATGTTTTAATCCCGAGTTTATCGAATATGGAATCGGCAAGCCCGATAATCCAATTGCGCTGTTTTTCGGTTGCATACCCCATGCAGCTGCATCGCATTCTGTTCTTGGTGCGCACAAGCAATTCAAAGGCCACACGGTTTAATTCAAGATCAACGGCAACATAAAATGGCTGACACTCTGTATGTTCTTTCTGAACTGGAGTGAGAATGTTGTGGTCGAGCTGAATCCAGTAAACGCCATCCACATTTGAGGAACCAAAGTTCTCATCCATGAACGCCTTGATCATTTCGTAATCCTTGGGTCTAAGCTCATCAATAACATATTGTTTCATGAAAAATAGAGCTATCACAGTTTATTTTGCCGTGCAAGATGTATGTTGTCGGTATGTTGCCAAGTTAAAATGTTGCCCAATATCCGATTTGCAAATTAGATATTGAAATTTAAAATTCCAAACCTTATGATCTTGAAGAAAAGCAAACGAATTGAAAAAGATATTTTCATCAATACTGGAAAAACCGAAATAGTTCCTTAGTTGTAAATTTTGTGCTTTTTGTGGCAAAAAAAGTTTGATCACACCACGAAGGACACGAAGAGCACGAAGGTTATATGTTTTATTCTTCTTTTCCTTCGCGATCTTCGTGGTAAAAATAAAACCGTATGATACCATTAAATACTTATTTAATAGCCTATATTTGCATTTATCTGACCAGTTTTGCACTATATATTGCCATTGAGCGAATAAATGTCAATTATCTCAAAAAATATGGGCAAAAGGTGCCCGTCGCTTTTGAGGGGATGATTGATGAGAATGAATTGCAGAAGATCGGCCGGTACACCACAGATAACATCCGTTTTAAACTGTTTCAAACCAGCATCAGTAAAATTATTTTTCTTTATATCATCCTTTCAGGCATCCTACCATGGTTGGCTGAATCTCTTTCCCGGATGAATTTTTTAATAGCCGGCCTTATTTTTTTTGCAGTTATAGGCATGTTAGAAGTATTAATGGGCCTTCCTTTCGATTATTATCACAGTTTTGTTATTGAGGACAGATACGGCTTTAACACAAAAACCCTGAAAATTTGGCTCGCTGATTTGGTAAAATCCATGCTGGTTTTGATCATTTTAGGGACGTTTCTTCTTTCCGCAGTTCTTTTGATGGTAACATATGCCGGGCAGAGCTGGTGGATCTGGGCGTGGGTTATTTTTTTGTTATTCCAGTTGATTATGACCATACTCTATCCTACGGTCATTGCGCCGCTTTTTAACAGGTTCACATCGCTTGAAGATTCCGAACTTAAAGACAGTATTAAACGACTGGCCAAAACAGAAGGTATTGATATTAAGGGAATATACCAGATGGACGCAACCCGGAGAACCAGACATACCAATGCATATTTTTCGGGAATGGGAAAAGCCAAGCGGATTGTGCTGTTCGATTCCCTAATCCGGTCACACGGTCAGGATGAAATTCTGGCGATTCTGGCCCATGAAATCGGGCATTTGAAAAAAAATCATATTAAAAAACAACTTATTTTTGTTAGCTTTGTATCCCTGTTTCTTTTTTTCCTGGCATCAAAGCTTTTAACCTGGGAGGTTATGTACAATAGTTTCGGTTTTTCAAATATGCCGTGCTACGTGGGTCTGTTTTTGGTGGGCATCCTTTGGGAACCGGTAAACTTTTTTATGTCTCCCATCGGGATGGCGATTTCAAGAAAATTTGAAAGGGAAGCGGATTTTTATTCGCTTGGGATTTTAAAAACCGCAAAACCACTCACAAAAGCTCTGAAAAAAATGGCAAAAGACAATCTTTCCAACCTCAATCCTCATCCGCTTTATGTCTGTTTCAACTATTCCCATCCCCCATTGCTCGAAAGGATCGAGAATCTTGAAGCTTGTGAAATATCCGGGCCGATATCCTAAATTCCGGTCCTGCCCGACAAGTTGTTATCTTTAACCGGCTTCCAGCTCAATCAGTTTCCTTTTCAGGTCCGATCCTCCGCCAAACAGGCCAAAGGAACCGTCGCTTCGGATCACCCTGTGGCAGGGTATCAGGATAGGGAAAGGGTTGTTTGCTAACGTTGTGCCCACAAATCGATAGGCACGGGAACGGCCAACAGTCACTGCGATATCTCTATACGATTTCAATCCACCATATGGAATATCGGCAGTACTTTCAAGGACAGATTGCTGCAGTTTTGTAAGGCCGCCCATTTCCAACCATTCCCACGGGGAGTGTATCGGCTTTCCTTTGAAATAGTCGATTATGGATTCTTTTACCATAAAGGCGTTGTCATGAAAACCAGTGTCCTGCCGGCCAAAAGCTTTAACGGCGTTAACAAGGCCCTCTTTGTCCTGGCTGGGGAGTAAAATTTTAATGACAGCAAACGGTGTTACACGGTATATCACTGCCATATGACCCAAAGGTGTTGTAAAAATCAAATGGCAGGTCATTGTTTAATTTTTTTTAAAGAATAAAAATCTGTGGCGGAAATCATGTGGTGGGCGTCGTTCCCCGGTCCTGTGAAGAAAAAGGACCAGGGAACATGAATTTGAAGCTTGATTATATCTCCTCAACTGTAATTGCGCCGGTTTCGCAAACTTCAATACAACTTTCACAACCCAGACACTCGTCAGCATTTACCGGAACTGCTTTGTCGTCCTCTATCTCAAATACTTCAACAGGACAAACATCTACACATTCCTCGCAACCTTCACATTTTTCTTCGTCAACAGTAACAACAAAAGCCATTGTAGAGCCTCCTTTCACAATAAAATTAAGTCACGGTATCAAAATAGACCGTATTTCCGTTATCGGGCAAAATCCATATACCAATTGATTAATGGAGTCAAGCCTTCTTGTATTTTTTTATACGATTACAGGGATTATTCTTTGCAAATTATATAAATGGTAACCGTTTATTTCTTTGAAACAAATCGATTTCAAACCAGGTAAAATCCATTGAAATTATAATAAAACTATTTTAAAGATCTGCATTTAAAAAATTCGGTAACAAACAAACTACCCCTGATATTCGGTTTGCCATGACAAAAATTATTAATCTTCAATTATATCGAACCATTGCGCTGGAAAAAAGAATATTTGGCCCCTGGAAAAGACGCTTTGGAGCAACTTATGGCTTGAAAACTCGCCTTTCAGGCCTTTCAGACAGAGTACTGTATTACCTGGCACAGCCGGGTGAACCGAGTTCCGTTGCGTATTATGAATTAATCATGGGCATCCTTGATTTTGGAACGGCACCCAACTTTCACTACTTAAACAACGAAAATAAAATGGCAGTTGTTGACAGCCATCTCTTTTTGGCAGATCAGGTACGCTTTGAAATGATGTGGCGATTGGAATGGATCAAAAACTTTGAAGGAAGGAAATTCGGTTTAATTGAACTGGTTCAGGATTTTGAAAACATAAGGGCAAAATGCAGAGAAAATCCGCCGAAATTGGCGAAATCAAATCCTGACTATCATGCTTACACCAGGCTCACCCATGGAGATAAAGAGGTATTTATACGGCAGATGCTCCAAAAAGCGCTTGAGGCCTTCAAACAAAGAGTATAAACAGAGAAGGCCTCTGTTGCCTGCTAAACCTCGCTTATTTTTACCCGTTCCATTTTATCACCCTGTCGAATTGAATCCACCACATTCTGGCTGCCAACGACCTTTCCAAATACGGTGTGTTTCCCGTTCAAGTGCGGCTGTGGTGAATGCGTGATAAAGAACTGACTCCCGTTGGTGTTTGGGCCGGCGTTGGCCATGGAAATTATGCCTGTTTCGTGGGTCAGCGGATTATCCGCTACTTCATCTTCAAAGCTGTAGCCAGGGCCCCCTGCACCGGTACCTGTGGGATCCCCGCCCTGGATCATAAAATTGCCGATCACCCGGTGGAACGATATGCCATCGTAAAATCCCTTTCTGGCCAAAAATACGAAGTTGTTGACCGTTTTGGGTGCATGGTTAGGATAGAGTTCTAATTCAATAATGCCCTTGTTGGTCTCAATTTCCGCCATATACTTTTTGCTTGTCTCAATTTGCATCTCGGGTGAACGATCCCATTGCAGCGTATTCATCAATAATTCCTCCTTAGTATGAATTTTAAGTATCTTTGATTATCGGGTTTATTCTATCAGCAACTCAACCAGGACAAGCCAGAACCAAAAAATATTTGCCACAAAGGCACTAAGACACAAAGGATATATTTATTATTCTTTCTTCGTGTCTTGGTGCCTTTGTGGCGAGAAGAAAAAAGTTTTGCCACAAAAAACACAGAATTCACAATTAAGAACCTAAAACATTTGAAGAACCGGCGCAACAGAGCGGATAAAAAACTCGTAAAAAAAGGAGCGATGCAATCTGATATTCTCCACAATATCTTCATCCCTTGCATGATCCGGTGTATCGCTGACAAATTTAAAAATAAAACATTTTGTATCAAACTTCCTGCATGTCTGAGCAACCGAAGCACCTTCCATGTCAATCAGGTCTGCATTCATGGAAATCTTTTTGCGTTCATCAGGGACAAGAACAGCCATGTCACTGGTGGAAAGCGTTGCAGTTTGAAACCCATTTAAAATATCAGGGTTATGAATGCACGGTCTTCTTGTTGTTAATTCATGTCTGTCATATTCAATAATTTTGTTTATGTGAAAGATCTCTCCCAGAGGATGTGAAAAATCTGTCGCACCTGCTGCACCGAGATTACAAATGCAGGTTGGTTTACATTTATAACATGAATAACCGGTCGCCATGGCTGCATTTGCTTTGCCGATACCTGAAATGATTAAAAAAATATTATCATTCTGAAATACAGAAAAAGGTTTTTTACGGCTCTGTTTTAAAGACATACCCAGGACAAAAGGCTTTGCCTCAAGCATGGTGGCCATAACGATTGCCATTACAGTATCTTTTTCCACCGAGCCATCTCCTCAAGGGTCTGTATGGCTTTTCTCCCGTTATCTCCCAGCGATAGGGTAAAATTGTTGACATACAGGTCTATATGCCCGTCAATAACCTGATCATCCAGTTCCTGTGCATGCAATTTTACAAATTCCCGGGATGCATTTTTGTTTTTTAAAGCATATTGAACCGAATTTCGAAGAATGGATTCAATATCATCTTTCAGGTCAATGGCCGGGCGATCTTTCCTCACAGCAATACACCCCAATGGAATGGGGAGTCCTGTTTCGTCTTCCCACCACTTACCCAGGTCGATTATTTCGACACAGCCATATTCCGGATATATGAACCGGCCTTCATGAATTATCAGTCCGGCGTCGTATCTTCCGATCCGGACCCCTTCAAGTATATTATCAAACCGGGTTATTTCAACATTACGTATTTCAGGATTCCATAACTTCAACAGAAGATATGCGGTTGTGTATTCACCCGGTACGGCAACTTTTGCTTCAGACAACAAAAGATCAGAAGATCTTCCCACAAGAAGAGGTCCGCAACCATATCCGAGTGCCGAACCTGAATCAAGGAGTTTATAGTTTTGTTTTAGCTTAAGATAGGCATAAAATGAGAGCTTTGAAATATGAAATGTTTTAAAAAAAGCTTTTTTATTTAGTGCCTCCACATCATGCATGTGTGGAATAAAACGTAAATTTCCGGTATCAATACAGTGGTGAAACAGGGCATGAAATATAAATGTATCGTTAGGGCAGGTTGAAAAAGCAAGATCGAGTGTTGTCATCAAAACTGGTTTTTACCCTCACTCCCGTATTGCACGATATCGAGAATCCCTCTGCACAGGAATCTTGCCGGTGTTTTTAATGATATGGACAAGCTCCTTAGGGTTGGTACTGGTTTTTATTCCGGTTGCCTTTACCACAACCTCTTCCATAAGCACCCCGCCCATGTCGTTTGCCCCCATTGTCAGTGCAATCTGTGCAAGCTTCAGACCTTCGGTAAGCCACCCGGCCTGAATATAGGTGATATTGTCAAGGAATATCCTGGCAATTGCAACCATCTTAAGATAATCGATACCTGTTGCCGGAAGAATATTTTCCATTTGTGTGCCGGCGGGCGAAAATGACCAGGGGATAAAGGCCTGTAAAATTCCTGTGTCATCCTGAACATCGCGTATTACTTTAAGATGTTCGATCTTCTCTTCA
>JAYEFV010000199.1:0-3697 GCA_034658755.1 Thermodesulfobacteriota bacterium
CAATTACTGGCACCTTACTAAACACCTTAAATCAACAAGGAGGATACCGTAATGAAAACAAATACAATAATAGTATCAATGTGTTTTATTTTTTTTATTCTATCGTTTAATTCCTATGCGATAACGCAAACCGAATGGGTAGACGCTCACAATAAATATCGTCGCAGACACGTAGACACTCCTGATGCAGTTTGGGACAGTGCACTCGCAGCTAAAGCCCAGAAGTGTGCAGATATGATGCCTGGGACTAAGCCACTGGCGGGGGGATGGCATTGCAATTACGGTGAGAACTGGGCTGGTTCCACGAGCAGTGCAGAAAGTGTAGTGGGTAGTTTTTGGTACGACGAAATTGAAGATTATGATTACAACAATCCCGGTTTTTCGCAAGACACTGGTCATTTCACTCAGGTCGTTTGGAAAAGCTCAACAAAAATTGGCTGTGCAACTGGCAATGGATCAGTATGTCTATACGAACCGTATGGAAATTGGAACGGAGCGTATTCAGAAAATGTAAAACCTTTAAAACCAATGGGCAGCAATATCCTCTGGTACCATAATTGGGGGTTTATCGGTCTTTGGTACATGAATGGGGCCAATTATGCATCATCGGCCTGGATTGGATATGCCAACCCAAGCTGGCAGGTGGCCGGAGCTGCTGATTTCGATAAAAACGGTTCAACTGATATTTTATGGAGAAATACCGGCAACGGTTCAAATGCCGTCTGGTATCTGGAAAAAGGCAAATATTCTTTTTTGCGATTCATTGAAGGTGCACAGCTTGATTGGGAAGTCGGAGCCACAGGTGACTTAAATAAAGACGCCAAAACCGATATCTTGTGGAGAAATACTAAAACAGGCGCAAATGCCGTTTGGTATGCAAATGCCGTTTGGTCTGCAAAGGATGGGGCCCACAACTTTTCAACTTCTGCCTGGTTACCCCCGGTAACTGACTTGAATTTTAAAATGGTTGGAACCGGTATTTTCAAATAAAAGCTACAAGGCCGCAAGAAAACAAGGAGAAACTATGCAACTTTTAAATTTTGCCAAGCAAAGGCGCTGTTTCTTGTTACTATTGGTGTCTTTTTTCAGCATCTTCATTTTAAATTCACAAATTCATGCTTCTACCAAGAATTTCAATTATGTATTAGAAATTTCGGATAATCAAAGAATGACACTTGTTGCCAAAAGTGTGCCCTTGGGTTCTCTCTTAGAAGACATTCAGAAAAGGACCGGCCTGAAACTAAAAATTCATAAAAACCATATTGATCAGCGTGTCTCGGTTGACTTCAAGTCATTGTCTATAGAAAAAGCAATAAAAAGAATATTAAAGGGAATAAATTATATTTGTCTTTTTCGTTCTGGAAACAAGGTTGAGAAAATCATTACTTTTTCTAGCCCGCCCCGAGAAATAGATTTTTCCGGAGACACCCAGGACAGAATATTTCCATTAAATACAAGTGAAAAAGATATGAATCCATCTGAAATTGAAGACATGGAAATCGCAATGGATATCAAGCCCCCTCCTGAAATTGAAGACATGGAAATCGCAATGGGTATCAAGCCCCCTCCTGAAATTGAAGACATGGAAATCGCAATGGGTATCGAGCCCCCTCCTGAAATTGAAGATATAGAGGCAGCTATGGGAATTGCGTCCTCAGGTGAAAAGGAAAACCCTTAATGGGTAGTAAACTCCAGTTCCTATTATGAAGGTTGAAAATATATCTTTTTCGTAATGTAGAAATAGCCAGCATAAACTAAGAAAAATAAAGGTCAGACTCGAGACAAAAACATCTCAGTCTGACCTTTACTTTTTGGTCAAAAAAATTACCTGGAATTGCTGAAGGTTGTCAGTTAAAGATAAACATCATACACGTTGATAGGAAACCAATGGTCTCCCTCTCAGAAAGGTACCAGTGATCACAACATTAATTTCAGTTCGAAATTTTCTATTTAATGGAATTAAGGGTTACCACACGACTTAATCTGTATCTGAATTTTTGACATTTCCAACATTTAAAAATAAGATTAACTCCAAAATACCAATTTCGGTTTTCCCCATTGCCTATAATTGTTGCATTTACACTCTTTTGATTTGCACATACCTTTTGATTTACATGAACTCTGACAAATTTAAGTTTTTCTTATAAAATTCCGATATTATAGATGACTAACGAAATTAGTCATAAAATTTTCATTGTTGTATTATGAATTATCTTAATTCAGGCGTATAAACAAGGATCCATGATATGTTCCCTTTTCAACTAATAAAAACAAAACTATAAAGGATAGAAGATGAATCAAGATAGCTATGTGGATTATTATGAAGACTTGCAGGTAAGTCCCAATGCTGATCTGGAGACCATTGAACGAGTTTATCGACTATTGGCCAAACGGTATCATCCTGATAACAGTTTCACCGGTAATAGTGAAAGATTCAGAATCATTACATCTGCATATAAGGTGATTTCAGATGCAGAAAAACGGGCGGCATTTGATGCAAAATATGAGGATGCGCTAACTAAAAAATTAAAGATTTTATCTAACGTATCTTCAACAGAGGGCTTAGGAAACGACCAACAGATACGGCATGCAATTCTTTCAATACTTTATATTGATAGAAGGCAGAATCCATCTGATTCTGGAGTTGGTTCATATCGCTTGGAAAAATTGTTGAAATGGCCGGAAAAGATTTTGGAGTTTCATATTTGGTATTTAAAAGAAAAGTGTTGGATTCAGCGAGTAGAAACTGGAGGTTATGCAATCACCGCCAATGGTGTAGAGGTTGTTGAAGAAGATGGTTATATCTTAGGAAAAGAACGGTTATTAACTTATCAATGAGGATTATCTAAAGTTGGCAAAAATGACAATGAATCAGAAAAAACCAAAGTACAATAATAGCTTACCTTTATTGTACTTAAGATATTTTTATAAAAGCATTTTGAACTCGATAAATTGTATTAAATAAGTATGTCAGGCATAAATTCACGGTTAGGGATTAGGGTTATCCTTTTCGGCCTGCAGCGATAAGCCCGTGGAGTTAAAATTATGTAAAAAACTTCATGTTTTTAGGTAGTTTACCCCACAATTATCTAGTTTTTTCTATGACTTGAATATACTCTCCACACCCTAAAATTGATTTAAATACCTGACACAAAAGGCGTTGAGATATAATAGATTGTATTTGCACGATTTTTGCGTGTAATAATCGGATATATTCATCATTGATTACTGATTCATCGTAAATCCCAA
The DNA here is from genome assembly GCA_034658755.1 of Thermodesulfobacteriota bacterium. Lineage (GTDB taxonomy): Bacteria > Desulfobacterota > Desulfobacteria > Desulfobacterales > UBA11574 > S5133MH16. The sequence continues at coordinate 3,250 of JAYEFV010000199.1, forward strand.
CAAAAAAGGAATTAGTAATGAAAGAAAAACGTCTATATAAAAGATTTTCGGCTAAACTTCCTGTAAAGCTTGGAAGCCATAGCGTCAAGCAGACAAAGGGTTCTTCTTGTTGAAACCAAAGACATATCTGCGACCGGTGTATTCATTTATACAAAGGAGGCCTCTTTTATTCCAGATGATACGCGGTTTAGTCTAAACTCTTTTTATTCCATCTTCTTTTATATCCCCTGTTTGCATGGACTTCATAAAATATAAAACGTTGCGCTCACCGGCAAATTAGGAGCGCAGCGGAAATCCCGCCAAGGAGGACGGCAGGGTCATTCATTCCTTTAAATACGCATTGTGTTTCTGTGGTTACAATTTTAGTCTTGCTTGAACTTGAACAACATTGGACATTTTCCGAAACTTTTTACAATGTATCATTCCACCTACAAATTAATTTCTGTAC
>JAYEFV010000200.1:0-3681 GCA_034658755.1 Thermodesulfobacteriota bacterium
TGATCAAGGTTGATAGTAAGGAGTAATGTCGGGTGACCCATTCTTGCGGCCGCCAGGGCTGCTTCGCACCCGGCATGACCGGCCCCGATTACGATTACATCATATTCTTTGTCATAAGTAGGCATGGCATAATTTATAATCACCGCTGAGACGCAAAGATCGCAGAGAATTTGTTTCTTTTTTGCTTTCCGCTGAGCCCCGCTAATACTAACGGGATAAAAGGACGGAAAGCAAAAACATGCATCCCTGTGGGATAAAGTAAGTTCTCAATAAGCCCGGGCTGAATCTAAAAAAATCCCCCTCGATCCCCCTTTGCAAAAGGGGGAAGCAGTCGAACTGCCCGTATTTATTGAGAACTTACGGTATAAAGAAATAACTACCTGAATTTCAATACAATATTACTATTTTAAAGCTTGAACTATTTAACTCTGCGTCTCTGCGGTGAACTATTACCTAAAATGGATTTTGGACCATTATTGTCGCTTCCCGTCCGGCCCCTACTGAAATGATAGAAATAGGGATCCCCGCCATTTCCTCAATGGCTTCCACATAAGCCCGCGCCTGTTGAGGTAGTTGGCTAATATCCCTTGCCTGGGATATGTCTTCTTGCCATCCTGGCATTTCCTTATAAACGGGGCTACATAGCGCCTGGCGTTTCAGGCTCGCCAGTCTATGATTAATCTGCTCGCCCTCGAGTTCATAACCTACGCAGATTTTCAATTTGTCGAGGCCCGTGAGCACATCCAATTTAGTAATGGCGAGGCTGTCAAGGCCGTTCAGGCGCGCTGAATCTTTGACCACTACCATATCAAGCCAACCACAGCGCCTCCGACGTCCTGTAGTGGCGCCAAATTCCTTTCCCCGCTCCTGAATACAATCGCCGATTTCATCTGTAAGTTCTGTAACAAAAGGTCCTGCGCCAACCCGGGTTGTGTAGGCCTTTACAATACCAACCACATGATGTAACTGATTAGGGCCAATGCCCGCTCCGGCGCATGCTGCCCCGGATAGGGGATTGGATGATGTAACAAAAGGGTAGGTCCCGTGGTCCACATCGAGATGCGTACCCTGAGCCCCTTCAAACAGTATCTTTTTATTTGCATTCAAAGCCTGTTCCAGCTCAACGGAAACATCTGTAATGAAGATTCCGAGCTTCTCGGCCATTCCGAGGTATTGGTCCAATATGGGCTGCGCGTCCAGGGCCTCCGCATCAAAAAACTTCGTGAGATAGAAGTTTTTTTCTTTGAGATTTGTTCTTATCTTTTCTTCAAGCGTCTCCGGCTCGGTGAGATCCACGGCCCTCACGCCTGTCCTTGCCATCTTGTCTTCATAGCACGGGCCGATTCCCCTGCCGGTTGTGCCTATTCTGCCCTTGCCCTTGGCATCCTCTCGGGCCAAATCAATGGCCCTGTGGTACGGCATAATAAGATGAGCCTTGTCGCTCAGGGATAACCTCCTGGGAGTCACCTCAATCCCCGCTTTCTTCAGATCTTCGATCTCTTCCAAAAGCACTTCCGGATCAACCACAACCCCATTTCCAATAAGGCATTTCTTGTCTTCATAGAGGATACCGGACGGAATTAGATGAAAAATATATTGCTGCCCATTGACTACAAGTGTATGACCGGCATTGTTTCCCCCCTGAAACCTTACAACCAGATCAGCCCTGGCCGTCAAAAGATCAACTACTTTGCCTTTCCCCTCATCACCCCACTGCGTTCCAACAACCACGGTATTGGACATCATTTTTCTCCTATGGATATTTTAACTGTTATTATTTTTGTAATCCGAAAGGGTGAGTCTTGTCAATGGGTTTCACTCAACGCGTCAACCATGACAATTATGTTTTGTTGAGGTGGTAAGTTATCCCCAGGAGGCTGTCCGAGAATGGGTATTTTCCCTCCCGCTAATAGGGGGATCTACGCTACGCTCCGACAGGCAAAAAGGCACCCCAGTACTATCTTCCGGAGCTACGGGGCATGCAAAATACACAAAAATAATAGTTTACATATTGGAATATCAAATAGTTATGGGTGTCAAAAATATAAATTTGGACTTTTTACAACACCATCATCCCTGGGGGCCCAACATAGTGCCCGAACGAAAATCCCGTTCAGACACGATTTTGCATTGCGGATTTTGGATTAAGGCAGGCAGGGCTATGATGACCAAAAAAAACCCGCAGATTAACCTTCAATCCACGGGTTTTTCGGAGTTAATAAAATGTTAAGGATTTGACTGATTCCTGGGCTAAAGGGTTGGGTTGTTAGTTAACCACTCAACATAAATTGTCGCTTCCCGATATGCCGTTATTCTCCCAGTGCCCATCTCATTCGACTTTTGTCTGAAGATGCCCAGTGAGAAGATGCACGCACATTCGAGAAGCCTTATTATTGAAACCCCGATTCCTGGGGTTTTAAAAAAATATCAATGAAATCCAAGATTTCACCAATATCCAAATATCATAGCTTTAATATGAATTTAATCATGAAAAATAAGTTGTAAAGCCCGGGGTATGTATATTTTTCAGGCCGTGAGTCAACTACCACCCCTAAAAGGGTCCAAATATGTAAATAAAATGAATTAGAATCACAAAGGCCAAAGCCCCCCAGTGAAATAGCTTACGAATTTCACGGGGCAGGCCCCAGTTAAATACGTTTCACTGTCACTGTCGTGAATTTCACGGGGCACGCAAATTTCAAATGAATGTCAAATGACAAATGCTAAGAAATATGTCCACCTATAAATTTAAACACAGCGTACACTGGTGAAGATGCACAATAGGAAAAAGAGTAAGTTCTCAATAAGTCAGGGCTGTATTAGGGAAATCCCCCCTGGCCCAGACCTGGCCTTGATACGTTGTGAGAGAGGCTGATCGAGCATAACTGCTTCGTCAAGTTAAGACATATGGCCAACAAGTCGCGCCTCCCGATCCCGTCCCGGTCTCGGGACGGGGAGGGCAGGCCTCAATCCCCCTTTGCAAAAGGGGGAAGAAGTTGGAATACCCGGACTAATTGAGAAGTTACGAAAAAGATAAATAACCGATCGTTTTGGAAAACATTTTTACATTGAGGTTTTGGATTTGATTTGACATTTGGATTTTGTCATTTGAACTTTATTCCATAAGGATATTCACCAGGGTGGCTGGTCTTCAGCGAATACTCTGATTTTTGTCTTGACGTCTTCAAAACTGTCGGTACATTCACCAAGCCATTTAACGTGGAAGTACTTTGTAACCGGTTTTGCTTTTTCAGCAAAGACCGTTACCTCAAAACAATATTGCCCTCTGAGAAACCTGGTTTCCTGGGCTGATGGGGCAACAGTCACCAAAAGCCTGAACGCATGAGGGTCCGTTGTGCTCAAGCAACCCAGGTTAAAGTGGTAGGGTTTCAGTGGCACCAGATCTCTTTCTTCAACGGGCTTGCCAGTATCAGGTCGTGACAATTCATCAAGAACCCATTCGAGACCCAGGGGAATCCAGTTTAATTGTTTTTGCCATTTGCCGGCATCATACCTGCCAACGGCCATCACAACAGGTTGGCAGCTTTTCGCGAGTGTTTCGCCAATGTTCTCCAATAAAACATTAACAAAAAAAACAGAGCCGACCCTTTGGCTCGTAGTTGGGTGGAATTCAGGTGCTTTCTGAAATAAGGGGGGAGTCAATTCAAACGGCATGATTTG
>JAYEFV010000201.1:0-3672 GCA_034658755.1 Thermodesulfobacteriota bacterium
ACCCAAACTAATAATCAATAATCAATCGTTAATTATTAATTATTGTCAATTGATTATTAACCATTATTTTTACCTCTGAACCTCTGAACCTTTGAACCTTTCCTATTTTTCAATCCCCAACGGGATCAACCAGTTTTTGATAACTGGTATAATAAATATCCGTTAATGTTAAAAAAGCTGTAGCAACCAGAGGGCCGTAAATAATGCCCAGGATTCCGAACATCTCCAATCCCCCGATAATTGAGAAAAAAACAAGGAGCGTATGCATTTTCACCCGTTGACCCACCAGTTTTGGTTTTAACAAATATTCAATTCCACCGGCAAGTATAATGTAAAAAACAATAAAAAATATCCCTGATGCAATCCACCCCTTTAAGAACAGATAAACAGCCACGGGAATAAATACAACGCCTATCCCTATGATGGGAAGAAACGCGAGCAGAGCCATTATAACCCCCCATAAAAACGGTGAATTAAAATCAAAAAGAAAAAAAACGACGCCTCCTGCCACACCTTGAATCAAACCGCAAAGCCCATTGCCGATAAGAATAGCACCGGCCATGTCCTTAAATTTTTGAATCAGTTTTTCATCCTGTTCCTTTGGCAGCGGAGAAAGATCGATGATAAACGCAATAAGTTTGTCCCCGTCAAATAAAAGATAATATACAATAAGGAGCATAAAAAAGAAATATACAAAAAATTTGAGTACATTCGAGGCAATAGAACTGGCCTGCTGAAATAGAAAGAGGCCGACGAATTTTCCTAGTTCTGAAACCGCCTTATTTAATTCTTCACCTGTAATTTCCATATTTAAATTAGAAAGGACAAGGTTTACTCTTTCAAGAACCCTGCTGCTTTCAAGCAGGGGCTTGAGTTGGTCGCTGATTACCCCGCCTTTTCCCATAAGATACAGAGAGTACGCCTCTTTTGATAAAATGCCTACAAAAAAAACGGTGGGGATAAACAGGATAAAAAATATTAAAGCGCAGGTTAGCAGCGATGCAAAAAGAGAATTAATTTTTCTGTTTAAAAAATTATAAACCGGTTTAAAAATGCCGGTTACAACAGCGGCAAGAACAATAACAGACATAAAGGGCCAGAAAAGCCGGCCAAGAAAAAAAGCTGACACAAGAAAAAGGGCCAGAAAAAACCACAAAATAATATTATGGGAAGTTCTATCCTGCATAGTACTCCAACTAAAAACTATGTTTCTATATCACAGGCTATATTGTTCCTACTTCAGGGACCCGGCCGACCTTGAAGTTCATTGGAGACAATAAGAGCAACAACATCCCCTTCCCTAACGTCTCGGAAATTCTACAACTTCTTGAAAATACCGGTTTATTAATGGCAACCTGTTTATGCCATCATTCCATTATTCCCTCCGGGGCGTAGGCCCTCCAGGCCGGAGGCCAATTGGGGCGAAGCCCCTAAGTTCTATTGGAGATGGTGTTGTTATAATCGAGAAAGATATAGTGTAAAAAATAAGGGAAGGTGTTTTACTTACTAGCAAATCCTCCAGCCACAAATAAAAGAAGGGTTTCATAAACGAAAACCGGAACATAGCTGTCACATAAACCATAAACAATACCGCCGCCGATTACGGCCGGCACAGCACAAACAACCAAGATACCCAATCTTCTGCTGATGTTCATCTGTGTAAATCTCCTCTAAATGTAAACGTTTCTCGAAACGCCTTTTATTCAAAATTAATGGGGTTCAAAAATCAACAACCTGATAATATTAGATTTTTCCTCTTTTTAGTGCGGCGAAGCCGCATTATATAGAATCGCACAGCAATTGTATAATTTGTAACAATAACATTTAATTAAGTAAAGGAAAAACAGACAACCCTGTTTATTTTTTAGTACAGTCATAAAGGTTTGACGATCATGGTTTTCTTTAATAACATACAAAAACCTAAACTGAGTGATTGTCGAGTTTGCCGAAGATGCAAGGCGCAGGGTGCGCAGCTGTAATCTTCTACCGCAAGCGCCCTGCAACACAGCAGATTCGGTAAAATAGGCAAGCCCGAAGGGTTTCAAATTGTGACATTTTTTAATAGTGCTCATGGCGATCCATCTATTGATAATGATTAATATCTGGATTTTCTTCAAGGATTTAAAAATATTAAAATATTTATTTTCTGGCGCAATTTGAAACGCTCAATTTAGGGAAAAATTTCATGGTCAAAGGTCTCAAGACAAAATGTGCCTGATTATATTTTCCTACGATATGCATCCCCGTTACCGGTTGATACTTGCCGCTAACCGGGACGAAGATTACAACCGTCCGACAGCGCCGCTTTCTTTTTGGGATGATGCACCGGGCATTCTTGCCGGCCGTGATTTAAAGCATAATGGAATGTGGCTTGGGGTTTCCCGAACAGGACAAATTGCGGCCGTCACCAATTTCAGAGAACCTGATTTTCGGATTGCAAATGCCCCTTCCCGTGGTCTTCTCGTCGGCGATTTTCTGGTCTCAAAACAATCTCCCAAAAATTATATAGAACACGTCAAATCTATGGGGCACAGATTCAATGGGTTTAATCTTTTTGTTGGAGACAGGTCCGAGCTGTTTTATTATTCCAACAGGGGAAACAGCATTAAGAAACTAAAACCCGGCTTATACGGTTTGAGCAATCAATTTCTTGACACGCCATGGCCCAAGGTTGTTAAAGGAAAAGCTGGTCTTAAAAAACTGCTTGATAACACTGAAAAAATAGACTCTGAAGACATATTCGGTATTCTGAAAGACAGCTCTTATCCGCCGGGCAACGTGCTACCGGACACCGGCGTCGGCATCACTTGGGAACGGATTCTTTCCCCCTTGTTTATCACAAGCAAATTTTACGGAACACGCTCATCTTCAATCGTTTTAATAGAACGCTCAGATAGAATAACATTTTTAGAACGGACATTTATTTCAGAGAACGCTGTATCCAGAGAGGAGAAAACCCGAAAATTCACCTTTAATATAACCTCGTCTGACAAAATTCGAGGAAAAGCCTTGACAAACAGACCATAACTGCTTAAATTTTTATAATTAAATATGCTCTTTTTCATCTTTTCACCCCAAATAATCTCTTTGTGGGGGCGAAACGGCTTCGACGGGGATAAAGAAGCATCGGCTGCATGCCAAGCTCCTGCCGGCTTGTAAAAAAGGCGGGAAACTTAAAATAATCGCAGACGATTATAATTACGCTTTAGCCGCTTAAAGGCTAACGTCCTGCCGGATTATTCCTGCGCATCCGGCAAGGACGTCGACAAGCAGGATAGCCGATCCCGATATCCCGTTAACGGATCGGTGATATTTTTACGGGATAGCCTATCAAGCATCCTGCCTGGAGGAGACTTGAGAAGGCGAAAGCGAAATTTCAGGCTATGTATGTAGATGCCCGTGCGGAATGTTCACGGACGCGGGTTCGACTCCCGCCGCCTCCACCATGCTTCGCCCTGCGGGCTACGCATGGCGGGCCAATATTGATCGAAATCGTCAATAACCTATAAAATATCTAAAATGAACATAGAAGCGTGCCCTGCGTAGTTCGCAGAACGAAGCGGGGCTAATTCGCCTTACAGGCTACGCATGGCGGGCCAATATTGATCGAAATCGTCAATAACCTATAAAATATCTAAAATGAACATAGAAGCGTGCCTGCGTAGTTCGAGG
>JAYEFV010000202.1:0-13975 GCA_034658755.1 Thermodesulfobacteriota bacterium
GTGTGTCCATAGGTGCAGAGGGAATACCCTCAACCTTCTTCGACTTCTGGACCAAATCTCTCGCCGATGCTTCACCCATTGCAGAAGCCACGGCCATGGGGATCCAGGGTGGCGAAGGGAGTGACACCATCACCGTTGGTGTTGCTGAAGCCGACGGTCCCAAGGGCACCATAACTGCAACAGCCACCGCAACTGCCGACGGTACGAACGTCAACCTAAGCTTGCCTTTGCTGGAGACAAAGGTAGACTTTCCTTCTCCAGCCTTGGCTTTGGGCGGTGTTGGGACCACCGCAATGGCAAAATCTACAGGCATCCACGGGGATGAGGTTTCAATGCAGGAACCCGGAAATGGCGACTCCGGAGATACGATCGAAAGCCACGGAGAGGTGACTGCAACAGCGACGGCAACGGCCAAAGCCACCATAGCGTCCGTCGCATTACAAGGACTTCCGGAGCCCTACGGAAGTCCCGTGAATATTATTGATCTAAATGCAGCCGTCGCGGATGCTGCGACCATGGCTGTCGCTGATGCTTCTGGGATCGATGGGGGAGGCGGCAACGATACGATTACCAACTATGGACCCCTTACGGCCACAGCAGGGGCATATACTGAAGGGCTCGAGATCTCCGGGAGCATTATCGGCCAAGTCGAAGAATCATCTCTGGCCGCAGGGGCGGCATTGGTGCGTGCCACGAACACGGCGATCGCATCCGCCTTCGGGATCGCCGGTGGTGAAGACAATGATACCATCACCAATGAGGGTGCGCTCGTAGCCACCGCCATCGGCGACGCGGATAATATCGCTGTTTTAGCCGAAATTCAAGGTTATGTTGAGAAGTCCCTCGGGGTGGGAGCCACAGTGATGGACACGTCGACAAGTGCCGAAGCCTTTGCCACAGGAATTGCCGGTGATCTGCTGCCGGTGGATGGTGAGGTGCTAGGCGCAGGCAATGATGATATCGCCAACCGCGGTACCATTGACGTCGATGCCTCGGCGACCGCAACAGGGATTTCGGTCGAGGTGACCGGCGGATTTGCCAAGGATGCGGCCTTGATACAGGCCAACCTTATGAGGAGTGATGTCAAAGCCGTGGCCGAAGCCACCGGGATAAATGGGGGTGGCGTATCTGCGATTCCGGACGTACCGGATACCATCGAGATCACCAATGGCGCCACCACAGACCCGTACGCCATTGATGTGTTCGCGGACGCCGACGCTACTTCTACCCTTGTAACAGTGGACCTTCAGGGGGCTGTTGGGGGCGGATCGCTGTTGGCAGCGGCGTCGCTTACCCAATCAAATACAACATCAGAAACCATTGCCTCTGGAATTCGCGGTGCCGCAGAGGACGATATCGAAAGCAGTGGCAAGATCAAGGCCTACGCCGATGCCGATACCAACTCTACCAAAGTGGACGTACAGCTAAAAGGGACCGAAAAAGGGCTTGTGGCGGGGGTTGTTCTCTCTGATACCGATACGACCGCTAAGGCGACCGCAATTGGAATTGAGACTGAATACGGCATCAATGAAATCGACAACACATCGACCATTGAGTCGATTGCGGAGGCAAACAGCAAGTCTCTCAGCGTTATCGTAAACGTTTCCGGGACCCTACAGGGTATTGCTGCAAATCTGTCGCTCACGGAGTCTCAGACTACGGCAGACGCTATTGCGAAAGGTATAGCCGCTGGAGAAGGGGATGACATCATAACCAATGGGGATGAACTTATTCCCTCGCCGATGGATAAGATAAGGGCAACCGCGACATCAACCACGACGGCAGTAGATGTTGGTGTGGATACCAGCATAACCGTCAACGGTGGCATGGCTTTAGGGGTCATGCTGGGCAGGGCTGGCACCACCGCAGACGCCACGGCCACGGGGATCGACGCCGGATACGCTCAGCATCACTGCGGCAGTTGCAGGAGCGCCCATCAGCGGTTCAGCCAGTTTCGCACGCGCAGAAACCATCGCGCTCGCCACTGCGACCGGTATCCATGGCGGCGACGGCATGGACACCATAACCAATTCCTCGGAAATCAATGGTTTGTCCAAGTCGCATGCCACAACGGATAGTATCGTCGGGGAGTTGGGAACGCTGGGTGCTGCAATACTCGAGGCGTCGTCAAATCCCACCGCACGGTTCACGGGTATCGAAGGGGGCGCTGGTGCAGACACCATCCGGAATAAGGGTCAGATCGATTTCACGGCACAATCAACGGCCGACGTCCTCGGCGTCGGAGCCGGAGTCGGTTTGCTGGGTTTTATCAAAGGCGACGTGAGCACCACCGCCAAGGCATTCGCCACAGGAATCCACGGGGATCTAATCCCGGACGATGACGGAAACCTGGTTGCCGGAAACGACGACATTACCAATACCGGCAGCATCATAACGCTCGCCCATGTCACCGCGAACGGCCGCAGCATCGCGGGCCAGCTTTCGGGCGTCGCAATGGCAGACGGCACCACGACGGGTGAGGCAACCGCCGAAGGGATCAGCGGAGACGGGGCGCAAGATACCATCACAAATACAGGGCTCTTTGACATTACAGCCACCTCGAATGTGACCGGATGGGCCGTTTCGGGCGAGCTTCTTGGCTGGTCCGATACTGACCTCACAACCACGGCAACCTCTCATGCGACGGGTATAAAAGGAGGTGACGACGACGATACGATCAATAATACCCTTCCAGAAACCAATGGCGAAAGCCCGGCTGTCGATGGGACTCAAGGAACCATAACGGTTTATGCGGAGGCCACCGCAAACGGGAATGTGATCTCGGGCAATCTTGCGGGCGTTACGAGCGGAGAGGCAGGCACCACGAGCAATGCGATTGCAAAGGGGGTAAGCGGCGGAGCGGGTGCGGACACGATCAATAACAAGGCTACGATTGATGTTACGGCAACGTCCAGCGCCAATGGACTCGGTGTTGCTGCCGGGCTTCTGGGCTGGGAGCAAGTGGATCTGACAACCACAAGCAATGCGTCGGCCACGGGGATCGACGGCGGCGACAGCGGGGACACCATTACAAACGGTGTGATTGGAGATACAGAGGGTTCTCAGGGCAACATCCATGTGCTTGCAGAGGCCATATCGGACGGCAAAAGCATCTCAGTTGCACTATCAGGGTTTACAGATGCAGACCAGGCTCTGCCCGGTGACGCTACCGCCACGGGAATCATCGGCGATGCAGGTACTGACGAAATCTTCAACTATGGACTCATCGACGTAACTGCTACAGCAGCATCAAAACCGGCCAGCCTGTCCATTGTAATCTTTGGGTACGCTAAGGCAAATGCCATTGCAGGGCCGGAAGCGACGACCACAGGAATTGACGGGGGTGACGGGGACGACACCATCACCAACGCCGGAACCATCCGGGCCGGCTACGTACCCGAAGGCAGCTTGGCGATGGCAACCGTCTCGAAAACCGAGGGTGAACTCAAGGTAACAACCGCGGGGACGGGTGGCGGCTATGCAATGGCTGAGGCTGCCCTGGGTACCTTAGCCACAGCCACGGGCATTTTTGGCGGCGGCGGAATTGATACCATTGAGAATACGGGAACCATTGAGGTTGGTTCCGGGGGCGAAGGAGCATCGCCCATGGCCAAGACAACGTCCAAAGGCCTCTCGGTGGGCATTCTGGGCGGCGCCAAGGTCAAATCGGTTGTAACGGCCCATGCCGAGTCTACCGGGATTGACGGGGGTGACGGGGACGACATCATTACCAACTGTTCCATGGGAACAGACACAGGGATTATCACCGTGAATGCCACCTCTGACGCCTATGTGGACGATGCAGCGGGTTCCGGGTTCCTGAGTATCCAAGGGGCAGACATTACGGCAACTTCCCAGGCCGTCGGGATGGCCGGTGGCAATGGAAGCGATACCATCAATAACAACAACAGCGAAGACGGATTTGCGAGAGGAACCATTACCGTGAACGCTATGTCAGTGGCCCGTAACGACGGGAACTCAGATTCGGGTTTTTTGATCAGTACCTCAAAAGCATCAACCCAGGTGAATGTGTCAGCAAAGGGCATCCAGGCAGACGCTGACGATGAGGCGGCTGACCCCGACCTCGAGAACAATACCGTAGTAAACAACGGCGACATTACAGTTCAAGCAATGGCGACAGGATATGCGAGCTCCGATGCATATGTCTTCGCGGGAAGGGCGGGTGCAAAAGGGACGGCAGGAGCCACCGTAGATGCTTCAGGAATCGATGCCGGTATAGGTCTGAACTCAATTACCAACAATGGTTCGATCAGCGCATCGGCTATTGCCATGGTTAGACCCTATGCAAAGGCGAATACGGATATCGATACCAACATTGCCGAAGCATATGGGAATTCGCAGGCCAGCGCTTTCGGTATTTCGGCAGGTGACGGCGGAAATACCGTAACCAACACGGAAAAAGGAACAATCATTGCCATGGCTGAAGCCAAGACTTATGACGCGCAGGGCTATAAAGTAGAAGCGCGCAGCGACGAGGAATCGATAGCTGTAGCCGGCTGGGATAGTGAAGCCGAAGAATATCAACCGGTGACTTCAGACGCAGCGGGTATTTTATTGGGAGACGGCAGCGATATTGTTATCAATGACGGTATCATTACGGTAACCTCGACAACGGATGCAAAAGCCTATGCATACAGTAACTCCTGGCCCAATTACGCGCAATCCGACGCGAAAACGGCCGGGGAATCCAATGCCAAAGGAATTACAGCGGGCGACGGTGATAATTGGATCGTGAACAATGGGCAGATTCTCGTCGGTGCCTGGGGAAATGCGGACCCGATTGCAGATTCCTTTTCGCGCGATGATACGTCCAGCACCACTGCCTTTGCAGATGCTACAGCAACGGCCATCGCGATGGAAGCAAGCGGAAATCTCCTGAATGCTTCGTCAGGTATCATAGAGGTAAAGGCCAGAGCGACCACCCATGCTCAAACCGGTAGTAATGATCCCGCAAGTGAGGAGACTACCGCAACGGCGGATCTGACAGCCAGGGCAACCGGCATAGGCACGGCTTCTGACGCCATTTGTGCGGAGCCTGACCACATCCGGAACGACGGCAGCATTACGGTCACGGTCTTGGCGGGTGAGGACGATAACGGGGACCCCGAGTATATTGCCGACGCGACTGTGGATACTAAAACTACGAGAAACAGGGCTGAAGCCAGGGGAGCCTCGACAGTGGATGCTGCCGGGATTCGTGCCGGCAACAACAGTGCGGAAATCACTAACACGGGAGACCTCAATGTCCTCGGTCGCGCGTGCGCTCATTTACTAGCCAATTCGGATGAGGACTCGGATGCTGTTACCGGTGTAGATGAGGATACCGCCGTCATAGCGGAAGCCACCGGCATCCAATCCGGAGATGGAGACAACACGATCACCAATCCCGGTTCAATTACAGTGACGTCCGAAGTGACTACACATTCAAACGGTATAGCATCATCTAAAGTGTTTACTGCAACTGCTACTTCAAAAGCGGGGGCCTCGACAGATGCTACCGGGATTATGGTTGGAGAAGGCGACAATACAATAAAAAATTATGGAACCCTTACGGTGACTGCCGCGAATACGGGTACCGCGCTGTCAGACTATCCCTCTGCACATCTCGATAAAGCATTTGCATACGCTGGTGCGGTGGACACTACACTGACCTCCGAGGCAACCGGTATCTCAGTCGGAGAAGGTGTCAATGTTATTGAAAACCATAATAGCATCATCGTGTCATCCACCGTAGATGCTGAGGCTTACGCCTATGCCAATACCACAACTACCACAACCACGGCTGAAGCCCATGCGGGAGGTCATGCAAAGGCTACAGGAATTTTTGCTGGAAACGGTCAAAACATACTCAAAAACTACGGCGATATGACGGTAAGTGCTACGGCGGATGCCTATGCAAAGGGGGATGCGGATGAATATGGATATGCGTGTATCGGATACGAGAGTATCGGAAGTGGAAGCGTACCGGGTATCATCGCCCAGGCAATTGGAATTTCAGTAGGCCATGGAATAAACGAGATCATCAACTATGGCACGCTGGAGGTCAATTCCACCGCGACCGCTAATTCAATCGCTGTGGGAGACGAGGCGACTATAGCCATAGCCAATTCCTATGCGGCCGCAACCGGAATCCACACAGGAGATGGAATGAACATCGTCAGCAATGTTGGTACGATTAATGTAGCTGCAGATGGAAAAGACGCCAGTGCCATCGGGATTCAGACAGGCGATGGTGACGACACGATTGCAAACTACGGCACAATCAATGCCACGAATATTAAAAACAGCACCTCAAGTTTAGGATTGGGTATTACCTCAGGTGGCGGCAACGACCGGCTTTTTCTTATGAATGGTTCTGAGACGGATGGACACATCAATTTGTGTGAAGGGGATGATCGGATCATACTTTCAGGTACGCCACTGGTTGCTGGTGAGGTGACGGGAGCGGCTGGAATTGACACGCTGATGTTCGATGGACCCGGCAGTATTGATTTTATCCCCATGGCCTTTGAGAATGCGGTCAAACAGGGAGCCGGAACCTATTCCGCATCAGGTCTCCCGACCATGCAGCGGATTGAGGTCAACCAGGGAACCCTGCAGATAGACAGCAGTTATGCCATGGCAGATGATTCCAGCTTTAGGACCTATATCAATGGGGATGGCAGCCACGGCCAGTTGAACGTGAACGGCAAGGCGCAACTGAACGGAGAGCTGAACATGGTCAAAGGGCCGGGCGTTTTCAGAAACGGAACCCTATATGACATCATATTGGCTGACGAAGTCGAGGGGATATTCAGCAGCGAAACCCTGCCTGAGGATAAGCCTTTGCTGAGTTTTCAGACGCATACCTATTCGGAGCGTGTGGAAATGGAAGCACTATCCAAGAGTTTCACCACCGTTGCCGCGAATTCTTTGCAATGGACAATCGCCCAGCATCTGGACGGTGTCATGCCCAATGCCACCGGCGATTTGTCGCTAGTCCTCGGAGAGTTTCAGGCTCTATCTGAACCGGAATTCAATGAAGCCTTTGCCGGCTTAAGCCCCGATACTTACAACAACTCTACTAGAACCACCATCAACAGCACACAGCAATCTGTTAAGACAATTCAGCAACGCATGCACAGCTTGCGTGGCAGCCTTAAGTTCTCTGCTGCAGACACCCGACCCGGGTACGGTGTGTGGTTGCATGGATTAGTGCAGCAAGGCGATCAGGACGGTGAGGACGGTTACACCGGATATGACTATGACCTTTATGGTGGGACGCTCGGGGCCGACCGTCTCCTGAATGATCATATGCTAATCGGCATCAGCCTCGGTGCCTGGAGAGCTGATATCGATTTTGAGAACAACATGGGTGACAGCGATGTCGATGCTTTCGTTGGATCGCTCTACGGCAGCTGGTTCACCGAGCGCTACTATCTGGATGCATCCCTCTCATATGGCTACCAGGAATATGACAACACCCGCAACATCACAATCGGCGCTATTGAACGCACTGCCACCAGCGATCATGACGGCAACATATTTTCCGGCTACCTGGAAGGAGGATATAATTACAGTTTCGGCAGGTGGATGCTGGGACCATTTGGCACCCTGAACTATCTCTACCTGGACGAGGATGGTTTCACCGAATCGGGTGCCGGAAGTCTAAATCTTAGTGTGGACGATCGACAGACCGAGGCAATGTTTTCCCAGCTAGGCGCAGTAGTGGCAGGAAGGTTGACCTATGAGAACTTCGAATTGATGCCCGAACTACGTCTGGCCTGGAAGCACGATTTTGATATCGACGATCAAGTCGTCACTTCCGTTTTTGTCGGAGCACCTGGAGTCAAGTTTTCAATCGACGGCCAGGACATAGAGCGAAACAGCCTTATGGTAGAAGTCGGGGCAACTCTTTTACATAAGAACGGATTGTCGGTCCCAATCAAGTATGCTGCCGAGTTACGCAATGGATACACGGCCCATGGAGTCCTCGGCCTGATACGCTATGAGTTCTGAAATAAATGGTTAGAAAAAATGTAACCGTTCACGAGGTCAACTGATCCCAGCAATTTCCTTTCATTCTGGAAACACATCAGTGCCTATTGAACATGAGTTATTATCGGCAAAGTAATATTGATAAATTTGAGTGGATGGATTTCAGATAACTGGGCGGTGGCGCCCGTTATGATGAACCAGGTAGTAGTGAAGGAGAAGGTTGGTCCTGGAAATAAGCTTTAACTGCTTTCAGTATAAAATTGAATGCTGATCGGCCTTGTAATGCGCATGTTGCTATTACAGTCCATAACCGTTCGCAACTTTTCCGTCCTTTGATGCTGCGTGTACCTTGAGTTACATGACGATCTATTACAATAAACCGTATTGCCTGTTCTGCCACATTATTTGTGGGGCCTATTCCGGGGGTTGTTATGAACTCAAAGTATGCTTTCCCATGCTTGCGAAATCGGTTTGCCATATTTTGGGCTTCCAGTTTTTCTTCTTTCCCATCTTTATTCAGTCGGCTCGGGACCTCCTGCAAGGCTGCTGTGATGATCTTTTCCTTAGCCTGCTCAAGGGCAATGGTAAAGTCTTCAGGGGTCATATTGTCACGTTCATGAATAACCTTGAACATATTTTTGACTTCATTCAAAAGTCTCTTGCCATATGCTTTTGTTTCTTCATCCGGCAAAGTCTTTAGAAACCGGATATCCCGAATCAAGTGGGCGATGCAAAACTGCATTGTGACGTTGAAATCCTTCATATACTTGCGATACGCCGAAAAATAATCACAACCCAGTACTTGTTGAACTCTTTACCCAAAACATCAATCAAAACTTTTGATCCACGGGACTTGTCGATTTTGAACAACACATACATTTCAGCCTTGAAAACCCATGTCCAAAACTTATCTTTGTTTTCCTTATGGCCGGTTTCGTCGACATTTACTTGTTTCTCCAAAGGCAGACGATCGAGCAGTTCACTGTATGGCGCTTCCAGAGACTGACTCACCTTCTCGATTACTTTCCGCAAATATCCCCGGGAAACCTTTTCTCCAAGGACGTCCCGGATGAATTTTCTGATTGTGGAAAATGATGCATGACAGACATTTTTCATGTAGGCAACCAGCGCTGTCAAGTGCTCTTTGAAGAGTCCTTCCTTGACGATATCAGGAGGAAAAGGCATGTAATGAATTTGCCGGCATTTCTCGCACCATACCGGATACGAACGATGTTCTTCTTTGATTATCGGGATTTCAAGCAGTTCCATTTGCTGGATGATGCGAGGAGGCGCTTCAAGTATATTGACTTCGCCATTACATACCGGACAAGCGGTTAGTATGTATGGATGAGTCTTGTCGATCTCATCTTCGCTGAAAGGAGGGCGAACATGCCTTTCGTGTCCTGGTTGTCCTCCGATCTTACGTTTCCCCCCTTTCTTCTTCTTTTTGTTTTTTGGCTTTGTGATGTCATCAGAAGATGGGCGTTTACTGGAATTGGAAGAGTTCTTTAAAAGTCCGGCAATCTTGTTTTCCAAAATATTAATTCTATTTTCAAGAGATCCTATGGTGTCGCAGAATCCACATAGAGTTTTAACCACAACTTCCGGACCGGCATGATATATTGCCAAAGCATCATCAGGCAGCATGGCATAACTCCTGGCGAAAGTTTCCGGTTAAGGGATGGACATAAACAGCCTTTTTGGAAAGCACCGGTTGACGCGACTTGCTGAGCTTACCCCGACCGGTTGTTTCTCCAACGTGAATCCAATTATCTGCTTTATAGCAAGTTCCGCGGTAACGTTGGGTATCAACAAATGTTTCAACCAAATGAATCGGATGGTGGTATAATCGTTGCCAATCTTGCGACAAGCAGTGACGGTTCAATGCCAGTAGATATGACGCTAAACAGGAAACTTGAACCCAGGGCAGTATCAAAAAACGGATGTTATTGGCAATCAGATGAAGATTCTTTTGCCTGATCTCACTTGGCCAGCCAATGAAACGGTCTCTTGTGCCAATATACCATGGCGCTGACCCCCATGCCAGGCAAGCAATTGGCCGGTCATGGGAAAATGCGATATATTTGAGATGCTCTCCAACAGGCTGAGTATAACCAAGATAGTGGTATTGATTGACAAGGCTGTTGAACATCTTCTCAAAAGGAGTTCTGCGTACTTGTTCAAGCCTGACAGGAAACAGATCACTGATAGGAGATTGAATAGGAGTTTGGTCAATGACTACCCTGGCCGGCTTCTTTCGGTTTGCAAGAGGATTGACTGGTGTACATTTTCGTGGAGGCAGTTTGATAAAGCCCTTTGATTCCAAAAGGAGAAGCAGACTTCGGCAGACCATATCTTTAAGAACACCATTAGGTTGTCTCCAATCCCATTTTCTGCAAACTTCTTGAGAAACAAACCGTCTGCTTTTGTCAGGATGTGACTCAATAATTCTCCTGATGGTTGCGATATCTTGCCTGGTGACAGATCGTCTTCGATATGTTATGATTATATTCATTCCTGATACTATAACGCATCAGGAAGCGGAACGCAAGGAAAAATTCAAAATAAATAGTTTGACGGCGATAATGTTTTTTATTTACAAGTCAAATCAATGGTTGCCCGTGAACGGTTACAAAAAAAGATTGACAAAATATGTCAACACAGATCTCTGGATCTCGACGATATGACAAAAATTGTCGATTTGAAACTTCGAAAATATAGTACCAGGTTGGCCAAAGTTGACCAAGGTTGATGCTTTTACGGTCGTAGCGGCGCCGGTGTCAGTGAGATCAAGGGCTTTACGGTAAATTTAAGGGATAAAAGAAGGGATTTATTATGGTAAAGAAAAATGTGACTGTATCTTTTGTAATTTTAAATGTCCGGGATGTGGATCAGAGGAAATTGAAATAACATATTTCCCTGTTTTCACATAATGAAAATGACTATTAATCCCACGGGCTAATTGTGTACGGCTGAAAATTATTTTGGTTTTTTAAGCCCTGTTATTCCAAATTTATTATAACTGTTATGGATATCTCTTTTTACCATTACTGATAATAATTTACATTTACATATGCGGTTATATATCATCCTTAAAGTTTGTTCGTCTAGTTGTCCCTTTATTTCAATATCGTTTTGATGATCGTTTAATTTGGTTTCTTCAACTCCATATGGTTTTTCATCAAAATCAATTATACAGTCTTCATCGAACATTGAGTATCTGGATTGATTTGTTTTGAATATATAATAATCATGTTTTTCTCTGGGCCCACCATTTTCAAATTTATCTATCTGTGTGGTTGTAGTGCAAAAATAAACTTCCGCTACTTGAGCAAAAAAACCAGCGAAACCAATACAAATAAACCACCTCGGTTTTTTTTCTTTTCCGTATTTAGGTAGCGGGAAATTATTCCATCGGATAACTGTGCCAACATCGATATTCAAGACGCCAATGCTTTATTTATTAGGAACACTTCTTCCTGATATGTTAGTTCCTCTTGTTTTTTAGATAAAACATCACCTTCAAATTCTAACGAATAATCTATTATCCCGTTTGGATTGCCAATATATGTTCGTCTCCATGCCAATATAGCTTCATGGCTTGCCTCACTCATCGTGTCAGTCAATACCCATTGAACGGCGTATATTTCTATTAATCTCTCCATCAACTCAATTTCATAAGGAGAAAAATAATTCAAATTTGGTTTTTCTTTGGCAATGATAAATACTCCAAGTTCGTCTTTTATAAATTTATATTTTTTGGTATCTTCCTTGGTGCTATATATTTCAATAGGAACCGGTCCTCTTTTCATTGCCCTATAAGTTAAGCCCAAAACAGGAAACCCTTGTTCTTTTAAACTGGAAAAATCAAGAAAAGCTAAATACTTATATAAATACGTTTGATAAAGATAGCGCCTAGCTTTCTTTTTATGGTTATGTGCAAAAAAAGCAATCGCATTTTGAATTTTTTCGTCTTTATAGGGGATCATTTTAAACACAGATGCGGATAAATTTTTGTTATTTGAAAGTTATATCGTTTTTTTTCTACTGTCAATTGTTTGTAATGTTTTTTTTGGATTTATCAAATTTTACGATTTCCCGATAATACTCAAAGCAATTTTCATGCCAAAAAATATCAAATTAGGAGACTATTAGATCGCCCAAAATCGACGAATTAATTATAATTAATGCCTTAATTTTTTGACCAGGCCTGGTGAATCCATTCTTTATGGGTTGATTAGATAAGCCTCAACATTTTATCTTTGAGAACAAAAATCATGTTAATATTGTTATTAATATGATCCCAGTTGATTAGATAAGCCTCAACATTTTATCTTTGAGAAGGGTGGAGAGAAGTGGGAGAGGTTAAAGTTTCAACAAAAAAGAGGTTATAGTGTTTTCTATAACCTCTTAATTTTATTTGGCTGAGGGACCAGGATTCGAACCTGGGTTAACGGGGCCAGAACCCGTCGTCCTGCCTCTAGACGATCCCTCAATGGATTTTAATTTCCAAATACACAAAAATGGAATGTGAGTCAAGATAAAACTGATCCCTCAAATTTCGGGATAATTCCTTTTTGTAATAATACGAAAGATATTACTTGCGGCAATGGAATTAGTATTAGTCATGAGTAAAATAGATCAAATATATTTTAGCCTGCACGGTTAGGTTTGAAAATTGAACAATCTTTCAAACCGCCTGATTTTAGATAGGAACAAGGAGGAGACGATTTTGAAAATTAATTATATAATAATAATAACAAATAGATAAAAAACATATATGCCCTTTTATAGCAATGAAACCGTAAAGGTCAGGCATAGAAACGAAATAGAAAAATGTTCATGAAAACCCTTGACAATCCTTTGTGTTTCAATTACTAAAATCGCAATTTCTAATCATGACAGTTATATTATAGTAAATAGTTAATATATTCATATAGTTAAGAAAGAGCATTGCTAATGGCTGTACCAAAACGCAAGAAATCTAAGTAAAAGCGGAATAAACGACGAATTCACAAGAAAGTTGCAGTTCCAAATAGAATAAATTGTCTACAATGCGGAGATGCAACGCTTTCTCACCATGCATGCCCCAATTGCGGTACTTACAAGGGCCGTGCTGTAATTGGAACCGAATAATGACGGTTTTGTAAAAAGCCATTTTTTCTCATTTCAAAAATGTTCCATATCCTTCGGAAAAAACTTTTTACGATTTCATCACTAAAAAAACTATGAGGAAAAAAATAGATGACCTCACATACAAACGAGGCAGACCCTGTGCTAATAGGATTGGATTCCGAGTCGAGACAGATGGTTATAGAGACGGTCAGGCAGCTTAAGAATCGTCTTTTAACCCGTGAAAAAATTCTTGAATATGACAAAAATGAAATTTTCCCGGAAGAGACGATCCGCAAAATAATGGGGCCTGACATTGGCCTGCAACTCCTTTTTATCTCTGAAGATTATGGCGGAATGGGAGGCGGTACCAGAGACTGTTGCGCGGTGATTCGTGAAATGTGTAAGATATGCTTGGGGATCGGAACCGCTTTTTTTGCCATTCAGCTCGGTGCCGACCCGATAATTGTGGGGGGTACCGAGGAACAGAAAGCAAAATGGCTCGGTGCCATTGCCGAGGGGAATACCCTTGTGGCCTATGCTGTGACAGAACCGGGCGCAGGCAGCAACCTTGCGTCACTTAAGACCAAAGCGGAACCGGTAACAAATGATTCCGGAGAAATAACAGGATATACCATTAACGGGACCAAGCAGTTTATATCTACCGGAGGATATGCCGATTTCATTACCCTGCTGGCTAAAACACCGGAAGGCCCTGCATTTTTTATCGTGGAAAAGGGGACACCAGGCTTTGTTCAGGGCAAGGGTGAGGATAAGCACGGCATCCGGGCTTCAAACACATCTCCACTGTCTTTTACGGATGTTTTGGTTCCGGCTGAAAATCTCATCGGCTTGGTTCCCGGCA
>JAYEFV010000203.1:0-3668 GCA_034658755.1 Thermodesulfobacteriota bacterium
TTTATAGCATTTAAAGATAACAAAGACCCGACTCGCTCAGGCAATAAGTTCATTACGGTAGCTACGTTTTCAACACAGATGATTCGAGTCAGATCACGAATTTCTTCCTTCACCAGGCGATCTACTATATCTCTTTGCCAGCGGCGATGAAAAGCGGATTTTGCTTTTATGCATGGCTCGGGAAAACCACTGAATTTGAGCAATTGCTTCAGCAAATCAGTTTCATAGGAGATTTTTGACAGCTTTCGTTCAATAAACTCTACGGCGGCTTCTCCTTCATATGCCTCTAAAGGTCTATTGCCTGAAAGTTCAGAAAGAGTAAAAGGGAAAAGTCTGAACAGAAAATAGCGACCAGCCAATGAATCTCCTGACCTGCGAAACCAGTCAAGGCGTGCGCTGCCGGTAATAATAAATCTGCAATGATCTTCAAATTTATCAAAATAGTCTTTTAAAATGTTCTTCCATTTAGGCATTTTATGAATTTCATCAAAACAGATCCACAAAGGACTTTGACCAGAGAAATCATATACATCAGTCTCAAAGAAATATGGATCTTTCCGGTATGCGTCTCTTGTTTTTCTAAGGTCCCAGTTATAATAAGTTCTGGACATGTCAAGCCGGTCAAGATAAAATCTGGCCAGAGTCGTTTTTCCAACCTGGCGCGGCCCGGCTACAAAGCGCATTTGACGTCCAAAATCTAGATTGAAGCATATGTCGTCGAGGTGTCTCTTAATCATTGGGCATATTTTCCTTATGAGATAAAAAAGTCGAGACTATATTATCTTATAAGATAAAAAAGTCAACACAAAACTATGTAAACTTAATGTTAATAATGTTGCAATTTTGAAAATTTTTAAAAAAGGCTTTGCACATAACACCAAGTAACGACAATTTTATTTTTTTCAGAAACAAAACGGGCTTTAGGGATTGACTTTTTTTGTTACATTTTTTACAATTTTATTTCTTGACTGTTTCAATATAATATCTCTCATATAATAATAGGAACTTGTCAAATTCCCTTCTTATCCAAACAGGTTTGGACAGCTTAATAACAAACCTGAAAAATGATTGTCATTCCAGTATATTATAAGGAATAATAAGGAGTTGATTAAATGGCATCAGCAGACGCGCCTAAGAAAGCCGGCGGTAAAAAGGGTTGGTGGTTCGGAGTAATTATTGGTGTTGTTTTAACAGTAGTAACGGTGCTGGCATCCGGTTTTATGATTGAAACCACCAATACTGATACCTTTTGTGTCAGTTGCCACATCATGACACCTTTCCGGACGTCATGGCAGGATGCAGTTCACGGCGGCCAGAATCCCCAGGGTTTTGCCGCCCAATGCGTGGATTGTCATTTGCCCCACGGCGACTTTTTCCAGTTTTTAACGGTTAAAGCCACCACAGGTACAAGCGATTTGATACACAACCTGTATATCGATCCGATTACTTACGACTGGGCCGGCGCTGCCGAAAAAAACCGCCTGAAATTCACCTTTGATAATGCCTGCCGTCGCTGCCATCATGTTTTGGTACCACCGGGGATAAAACGGGGCGGATTTCTCGCACACCGGGCCTATTTGCGGGGGGAAACGAAAAAGCGATGCGCCGAGTGCCACCCCCATGTTGGTCATAAAAATATGATAGAAGCTGCCAATAAATATTTTGAAAAAGAAACATAAGGGTTTGTTAATAAACAGATCAGGGATGAAAGGAGGATGACATGAAATTTTCGTTTGGTAAGATAGGGATTGTCTGTGTGGCCCTGCTGTTGGTCGGATTGGTAACTGGCGCATGGGCACAGTCACAGAATCTCAATCTTGCAGCAAAGGAACTGGTAATCAAGAGGGGCTTTACCAAGGAGGCATTAAGCTGCATTGAATGCCATGGCAAGAAGATGCCCGGCATTATGGAAGGCTGGCGGGCCGGCAGAATGAGCCATGCCGGGATTTCCTGTTATGATTGCCACGTTGTGGAAAAGTCCTCACCCATGGCAAGCCAGTGTGAAGGGCTTAAAGGAACGAATATTTTTATCTCGCCCATGGTTTCTTCCAAAACATGTTCGCGTTGTCATCCCCAGGAAGTTGAACAGTTTCTGAAAAGCGGACACGCTGCGCTGGCCAGTGCGGCAGTGATGGATCCCAAAAAGGGTGGCGGCAAACTGATCAAACTCCAGTTCCATTATGAGGGCGCCGGTTTCATGGACAAGAAGGCGTACAAATGGAATGAAGGCACGCCGGCGGGTGCCAAAGGCATCGATCGTGCTGCCAGGACTTCCGGCTGCCAGATGTGCCATGGAACAACGGTGGAGCTTGGCCCGGATCACAAACCGATCAATGAAACATGGCCAGGCGGAGTCGGCACCCGGTATCCTGATGGTTCCATCGGAACCTGTACCGTATGCCATACCCGGCACAAATTTTCCATTTCCGACGCCAGAAAACCAGAAGCCTGCGGAGCCTGCCACCTAGGGCCGGACCATCCCAATATCGAGATATATATGGAAAGCAAACACGGGCAAAACTATTTGGTACATGGTGAGGATTGGGAATACAGCAGCCCTCCGGAAGCATGGGAGCCGGGTGATTATACCGCCCCTACTTGCGCTGTATGTCACATAAGCGGGATCGGCGAACTTGCCACCACCCATAACGTACAGGAACGCTTGAAATGGGATTTGATGCATACCAAAAGCGTGGTCCGCAGCGGTGAACGTGGTGACGGTGTAAAAGGTGAACAGCGGATGCGCAAAGTTTGTTCCAACTGCCACGGACCGAGCCATATCGACACGCAACGCAAAACGCTGGATTACTCCGTTGACCTATACAACAAATACTGGGACGGAGCGGCAAAGATGAAGGCCGAGCTTAATGAAAAAGGTCTGCTGGGCAAAGACCCCTGGCAGGATGGGTTCCAAGAACTGATGTACTACCTGTGGCATCATACCGGAAGAAGGGCTCGTCAGGGCGCTGCCATGAATGCCCCGGACTATGCCCACTGGCACGGTTTTTTTCAAGTATTTCAGGTATATCAGGATATGGAAGCTATCTACAACTGCCGTATAAAGAACAAGAAGATTGAAGAGCTCAGTACGGTAATGAGTTCTGCGCCATATTAAAAATCTGGAAAAAAATCTGCTCTCATCCTTAAATCCATGACAAAAGTCCCCGCTCCTCTATATAAAAAGCGGGGATTTTTTCTGCATTTTTTTTCTAAACCGTCAACCTTGGAAGATAATAGCTAAATCAATCCAAAACATTACCGAAATTTCATACAAATGCCCCTTTGTTCCAAGGAGGGACAAGGGGGTCACCCATTAAATATTAAGTAATTGCATTTTGATTTTGTTTGTTTTGTTCTTCAACCTTCTATTCCTTGATATCTCACTATCGATTTGTTTGTAGCTTTGAGTTATTGCAGCTCCTGAGACACCCCCGAAAAAATTACCTTATTCATTGCACTTGATCCCGCTAAGATCCCTTGCAAGAAAAATTGTGCCCCCCTTGTCTTTTTCTAAAGATTAACCGATTTTTGCATGATACAGGCGAAGGCTGTTTGTTACCACTGAAATACTGCTCAAAGACATTGCAAGGGCTGCCAGAATGGGATGAAGCTGCCTTAAAAAGACGGGGAAAACGTCAAAGGGTTGAAGAATTCCTGCTGCAACCGGT
>JAYEFV010000204.1:0-3662 GCA_034658755.1 Thermodesulfobacteriota bacterium
ATATCTGGAGGCCTTGCACTGACCGGCGCAATGACATGGCCCTTTCAAAAAACGATTTCGGCCTGGGCCGGATCAACAAATAAAAAATTTATTGTTGAGGGGATCGGCCAGAATCATGAATATTCGGTTAAGGCGTTGACCGGAAAGGTTTTTGAGGCTGCCGGGGGAATACATAAATTTGTTTCAAAGCAGGATGTGGTGGTGATCAAACCGAATATTTCCTGGGCAAGGACCCCTGACCTGGCGGCAACCACCAATCCGGAAGTTTTGGAAGCGGTTGTTGAACTTTGCCAGGAGGCCGGAGCCAAAAAAATCAGAATCGCCGACCATACCATCCATGATGCCAGACGCTGTTTTGCCATCACAGGCGCCGGGATGGTGGCAAAAAAAACCGGAGCGGATCTGGTCTATCCAAGGTCGTCATTGATGCGGAACATGAAATTACAGGGGCACCGTCTGGATGTCTGGCCGGTTTTTTCGCCGCTGGTTGAGGCTGACAAAGTCATCAATCTACCGGTTGCCAAGGTCCATAGCCTTAGTGGTCTGACTCTTGGCATGAAAAACTGGATTGGAGCTGTGGGCGGCAGAAGAAGTGCCCTGCATCAGGATATCCATCTGACCATTGTGGATCTGGCCCAATTTTTCAATCCCACGATCACTCTCATAGATGCCACCCGGATCATGGTCTCTAACGGTCCCTCGGGAGGAAGCCGTTCGGATGTGGCAGTCTCAAATCGCCTTATATTGAGTGACGATCCTGTTGCCGCAGATGCTAAAGCCTCCGGTCTTTTTAATTTTCGTCCCCAGGACATTGGTTTCATTCGCCTCGGGGAAAAATGGGGACTTGGCACAACTGAATTTCAGAAACTCCACCAGCACAAGGTGATCATTTGAAAGCAAACCATCTGGTTTGGATACGACGTGTGAGCCAGGCCTTTTTTTTAATTCTTTTCATTTTTCTCCTGGTTGAAAGCCGCCTACCCCAAGACATTTATCTGGATTATTCTATAGCACTTGACGCTAAACAGGACATCGAGCTGAATTATCCTGTAAAATATTTCTTTCAGCTTGATCCCCTCATATGGATTACATCTCTCATATCAGGGCACCAGTGGATCAAAGGCTTTGGATGGGCTTTAGGGATTGTTGTCCTGACGTTTTTCTTTGGCAGGGTTTTTTGCAGCTTTATCTGTCCATTGGGTACCATTCATCACATGGTGAGTTATATCAGACCGGCCCTAAAAAAACAACGTATGGTTTCTGCCAACCAAAAACACTCCAGTCAGAGATTCAAATATTTTTTGCTTATTCTATTTCTTATGTCTGCGTTGCTGGGTCTCAATCTTACCGGACTGTTAGACCCCATCTCTTTTTTCTTCCGTTCTCTGGCCCTTACTGTTTTCCCCGGGGTCGGAACAGGGATTAAAGAATTGTTGGATCTGACTGCACAAAGCGATATAAAAATCTTGAATTATATAAGCTACGGCGGTGAGGTTCTGGTATCACCCGTTTTCGGGTATGAATATAAAGCCTTTAAATCTGCGTGGTTCATCGGCATTCTTTTTCTTTTTATTTTGTTTCTAAACCGTATCCGGCCGCGTTTCTGGTGCCGTATCCTATGTCCTCTGGGTGCGCTTCTTGGAGTCTTTGCCAGATTTAGTATCCTGAGACTGGAAAAAGATCCTGAGAAATGCACGAATTGTAATTTGTGTCTTCTATCATGCCAGGGGGCAGCCTCTCCGGTTCCGGGACAGGAATGGGACGCCTCGGAATGTATGTTCTGCTTTAACTGTTTTAGCTCCTGCCCTGAAAATGCCATTGTCTTTAAATTGGGATGGCCGCCGCACGTTAGTAAAAAGCCCGATATGGGTCGCCGGGCTGTGTTGGGTGGTTTGATGGCAGGCCTATCTTTTCCTTTATTAGGAAGGTTGGACGGCAGGTTGCACCATGTATCTGATGCACGTCTGATCAGACCTCCGGGTTCATTGCCCGAAAAGGATTTTTTAAAGCTCTGCCAGCGGTGCGGACTCTGCATGAAGGTTTGTCCAACAAATGCTATCAACCCTGCACTCACAGAAGCGGGGATGGCCGGGTTCTGGACACCGAATCTCATTATGACCCAAGGCTATTGTGAATATACCTGCACACTTTGCAGTGGGGTTTGTCCTACAGGGGCTATCCGTAAACTATCAGGCAAAGAGAAAATCGAAAGTCCCATCAGGATAGGGTCTGTTTATATAGACCGGGGACGATGCCTCCCATGGTCGGGAAACGGACCCTGTATTGTCTGTGAAGAACACTGCCCAACTTCTCCCAAAGCCATACATCTTAGGGAAGGGAAAACTTTGTCACCGTCTGGAAAAGCGGTTAATGTAAAACTTCCTTATGTGGATCTTAAAAACTGTGTGGGTTGTGGTATCTGTGAATATAAGTGCCCTGTAAAAGGAAATCCCGCCATCCGGGTGATAGCAGCCGGAGAATCCAGGTCTGTGGCAAATCAGATTTTGCTAAAGTTATAAAAGTTATAACGGATTTTTAATGCGCACCTTTTTTTTTGCCCTGCGCAATTTTTTCTTTAGTTTTTGATAAACTTGTAAGCGACGTTTTACGGAACCATCAGTTTTTTTGTTGAAAATAAAAGTCTATTTTTTTAAAATAATCTTATACCAACATATGAACAGACAGCACTTTTTTCCAAAATGATCAAGCCGAATCAGCGCAACCACGACAACACTCCCAATTAATAGAAAGGAGGATATTATGGATAAACCGATTGATAACTTTTGGAAAACAAGACTGACCGATCTTAAGAAAGTTTTGGATTCAAACAACTTCCAAGCCTTTGTGGCGGAAAATACCGATGAAGCCAAAAAGATTGTACTGGAAAAAATTATACCCGAGACTGCACCCAGGAGTGTTTCATGGGGAGGATCGCTCACATTCACTGCCACGGGACTATATGATACGTTAAAGAAAAGGAGTGATATAAAAGTGCTGGACACTTTTGAAAAAAACTTGGCCCCTGAAGAAAGTCTGGAGCGTCGCCGGCGGTCACTGCTGGTCGATCTTTTTATCACCGGAAGCAACGCAGTGACCGAGACCGGCCAGCTTGTTAATCTTGATATGATCGGCAACCGTATTGGCGGGATCACTTTCGGCCCGAAAAATGTTATTATCCTTGCAGGCCGCAATAAGATTGTCCCTGACCTGGATGCGGCCATGTTCCGTATTAAAAATTATGCCGCTCCGGTCAACACCATGCGACTGGACAAAAAAACACCATGCGCCAAAACTTCTTATTGCGAAGAATGCAAAAGCCCTGACCGTATTTGCAATACTTGGACGATTACCGAAAAATCGTTTCCTAAAGGAAGGGTGAAAGTTATTTTGATTAATGATGACCTGGGATTTTAAACCGCATTCAGATTCAGAAACGAAAATAAGCATGGAAGATATACGCCATGCAACAACTCCATAGCGTGGATGATCACTAGTTAGCGAGGAAAGAATCAGGGATCAGGTCGTCAGAACAAAAAGTATTGCGCAAGTGGAAGTCAAATCAATGTAGAGGGCTGAGTTTAATAGAGAGTCATCCAAAATTTAATTTACACAAACTGATGGACATGAGGGTATTTTGGTTTATAATAATTTTCTATCTTTGG
>JAYEFV010000205.1:0-3651 GCA_034658755.1 Thermodesulfobacteriota bacterium
ATTCGCTTTTGTCGTCATTCCGTCCCGGATCGGGGTCCGGGATGACGGCCAAGCCGGAATCCAGTAAATTCAATTACTTCTGGATGCCGGATCAAGTCCGGCATGACGGTGTTGGGACTTTTTACGAGTTCATCAAATATGAATAACCAATATTAATCTAAACAGAGAAAACGATGAAAAACAGAACGGTTAAGGTGGGGCGGAATGATCCTTGCCCTTGCGGAAGCGGGCTGAAATATAAAAAATGCTGTCTCGGCAAATCAAAGTCGGAGCCTGATAACCTCAAGGCCTC
This sequence comes from Thermodesulfobacteriota bacterium, assembly GCA_034658755.1. Taxonomy (GTDB): domain Bacteria; phylum Desulfobacterota; class Desulfobacteria; order Desulfobacterales; family UBA11574; genus S5133MH16. The sequence continues at coordinate 293 of JAYEFV010000205.1, forward strand.
CTATGCTAAAAAATATAGAATTCGACTCAAGCAGGCAGCGGATATCCAAGGCATCAGGAACGCCGGTCGTCTTGTTTTAGACACGATAGACCTGGTAGAGTCTGAAATAAGGCCTGGAATTACGACCGATGAGATTAACGCCCTTGTACATGAATACACTATTAAACATGGAGCCATCCCTGCACCTTTGAACTATCGGGGGTTTCCAAAAAGCGCTTGTGTTTCCGTAAATGAAGTGATCTGTCACGGTATCCCCGGTGAGCGGGTTTTGAAGGACGGGGATATTGTCAATGTCGATATAACGTCCATTTTGAATAGATATTATGCCGACGCAAGTAAAACCTTTTTCGTGGGGACACCCGGATCCAAAGCTCGAAAGGTCGTCCGTGTGGCTAAAAAATGCCTCGGCCTGGGTATGTCCATGGTTAAGCCCGAAAACACCATCGGTGATATCGGATGGGCCATTCAAAAACATGCCGAAAGCCAGGGATGCTCGGTGGTCAGGGAATTTGTGGGGCATGGGGTAGGGTTTGATTTCCATGAACCTCCTCAAATTCCCCATTTCGGCCGCAAGGGGGAAGGAATCCGTCTGATTCCGGGCATGGTCTTTACCATCGAACCGATGATCAATCTGGGGCAAAAAGAGCTTGTCATTCTGAGAGATAAATGGACAGCCGTCACCAAAGACCATTCCCTTTCCGCACAGTTTGAACAAACACTTGTTGTTACCGATCATGGTTTTGAAAGCCTGACGCCTTATGATTAATAGGCCGTTTCGTATAAAGGCCGTGTTGTTCGATTTTGACGGCACCCTGACTGAACCCGGTGCTTTAGATTTTCCCCTTCTAAAAAATACCATCGGCTGCCCCTCTGACATCCCGGTTCTCGAGTTCATAGACAGCCTGCCGACTTCCCTTGAGAAAGAAGAAACCATCTCTTTACTGGAACGTTTCGAAACCAAAGCTGCAGCTCATTCGGAACCCAACGACGGGGCCGAGTATTTGATCCATTATCTGAGTTCAATAGGACTCGGTATCGGAATAATTACCCGTAACCATCTTTCAAGCATAGAACGGGCGGTGCAAAATTTTGAAAATATCACTATTTCCTGTTTTGATGTAATTATTTCCAGGAACACGCCTGTCAAACCCAAACCAAGTGGTGACGGAATACGGCTGGCAGCGCAAAAACTGAACCTTGACGTAAAAGAGGTTCTTATGGTGGGTGATTATATTTTTGATATTCAGGCAGGAAAAAGCGCAGGATGTATTACCGCTTTTCTGGATTATGGGACTGTATCCGGAGATTTTAAAATTGAAAGTGACTTTACCATATCCCATCTGGAGGAAATCAAGAAAATCGTTCGCCTGGGACTACCGCTTGGATCGGCCAACCCATCTACTCCTTTTGGATAGACTTCCCTGTGATATCAAAAATCGTATCGCTGACACCCTATCCTACCCACACGGAGCAGTCTGGGGCGGTCGTCAACACTCAAGACCTTTTAGTTTTCTTATTTCTTCCCGCGCTTCCTCCCTGCTGTTAGCGGAAATTAACAAGTCCTGACCCACGACGTAATATCTTTCCTGGAGTTCTAAAATTCTTAGTCCACCGGAAGTATCGATATCTACACCACTTGCTAATGTCACTACTGTCATTATTTTGATCCCTTATTTTATTCCATCAAACTTCACATCGTTATCAAAAACCTAAGGCAAAAAGCACACCCCCAACCAAAAGTCCGAAAACAAGATTGAAAACCTTGATCAGCACGGAATCTTTAAAACTGTATGAAAATAGGGGCAGCATACCGTGCCCGTCCTGTACAAACGATGTTGTGAAAAGCACGGAAAACGGCACAAGTTCTTGTGCATACATCATCACAAATACGAGATGGGGTCCGGATTCCGGAATGATGCCGATTAGCGCCCCGATCAACAATACCCAGAGCATATGGTCATGGATAAAGGTGTTTAGGTTCCAGAAGGCCATGCCCCAATGCACAAAAAGAAGGGCTCCAAATGTCCACAAAAAGATGCGAGAAAGGTGCTTTTTTATGATGTGGCCCCAAATATGGGACTCAAGATAGTGTTCAGGACAAATCATAATTATGCACAATGTGCACAGTGAAAGAGATATAAAGGTAATGCGTTTCCAGTCCCATGTGGCTGAACCGAGAGTTCCTGTTGTGATCAAGATCAGGAATGAGGTTATAAGCACAAGTAGCAGGAATCTGTTAAAGGAAAGTGATTGAAAGTTTCCGATAAAATTTGTGGGTCTTAAGATGTCGCCGATCTTTTCCTGAATAGCCGTACCGGGCAGACATTCTTCACAATACACATCAATGCATGATTCGCAAGGGGTAATCCCCAGAATAAGGATAATCCTATCACTTATCCAGGCAAAAGCTATTCCGAGTACAAATAGCAATCCGAAAAGGGCCAGAGCTGTACCCGGAAATTGTGCAAGCATTACAAATGCCTCGTCACCGGAAGTGGCAATCATTCCACCCACTATGGCGCCAAAAGAGATCATGCCGTGGACATACAGGCTGACGTTCATAAACGCGCCCAGACAACCAGGGGTGGAACCCAGAAAAGACGCCAAGGTATACTGTCTCCAGGGGCCTCCTTTGATAATGTCTGACATGCGTCTCTTGCTGGCCATATCAATAAAATCGACCAGAAGCATCATCACAAAAACAAAAAAGCTGATCATTAAAGCGTGTTTAAAAATAGACGTAAGTTCCATGGTTTTGTGCTTATTACTCTTGACTGTGTTGTTTACTCCGGCGAATAGACGAATCTTCCCGGAAAAAGGTTCTATTCTCGGGTCATGGCCGTTCCGCACTTGGGACATTTCTGCTCATAACAAGGAGTTCCCAATTCATGGGTTGCTCGTTCACCGCAGTTGGGGCAGACGCAAAATCCACCCGGACCTGCCCCAAAGCCACCTCCCCGGCCACCACCTTGACCACGACCCGCACCGCCTCGGCCGCGACCAGAACCTCGCTCCTGTCCTCTTCCTGTTCCAGGTCCCTGGCCTTTCGGGCCTGTTCTATCTCCTCTTGGCATTTTATTTGCCTCCTTTCGCCTTATAGCTTTTTTTCAATCACTCACAACAATATGTCGAATTATCATTAAATATTTTCCAATTCAACCACTTTCGCACTTAACTATTCAACCATATCCGGAGCAAGATATTTTCGTATAAAACTTGATGAACTCGTAAAATGAACTCGTAAAAAGTCCGATTTAGACGGTTTCGTAAAAAGTTCAAATTCAAGGCGTGCAAATTTTGTAATCATGAGGCGTACTTTTCGTACGTTGAATGATTGCGAAATGCAGCACAACGCAGAA
>JAYEFV010000206.1:0-3648 GCA_034658755.1 Thermodesulfobacteriota bacterium
TCGTAAAAAGTCCAACTTCTGCGTTGTGCTGCATTTCGCAATCATTCAACGTACGAAAAGTACGCCTCATGATTACAAAATTTGCACGCCTTGAATTTGAACTTTTTACGAAACCGTCTAAATCGGATTTTTTACGAGTTCATCAAAACTTGATAGTGTAGGAATTTTTTTTAGAGCGGCGAAGCCGCGTTATATAGAATCGCGAAGCGATTGTATAACTTGATAGTAATTTGATATGCGTGAGCGTTCAATCATCCATATAAATGTGGCCGATTTTGCCGTGGCTGTGGAACGACTGGTGGACAGTCGGCTGCGGGGACGTCCGGTGATCATCGCCTCGGGGGGCAAGGCGCGGGCGGCGGTGTATGACATGAGCGAAGAATCGTATCAAAATGGCGTGCGTAAAGGCATGACCTTGGGACGGGCGCTTGGCTGTTGCCGGGATGCCGTTGTATTACCACCCCATCCTGCCCGCTACGAACGTGCAATGACCCGGCTCGTTAAACATGCCCTGCCATTTTCGCCGTTGATTGAAATGACCGACCACAACGGACATTTATTTGTAGATGCCACCAGAACAGGAAGACTGTTTGGCCCGCCTCCTGACGTGGCGTGGCGCATTCGCAAGGCGGTGCGGGCGGATATGGGTTTCGATCCGATCTGGTCGGTGGCTTCCAACAAACTGATTGCCAAAGTGGCAACACGCATAGTCAAACCTGCCGGTGAATATGTCATCGGAGCCGGCGAAGAACAAGACTTTCTGAAACCCGTGCCGGTCCATCTTATCCCCGGTATCGAACGGGAAGACCTGAAACGTTTTCGGGAATTCAATTTGACCCGTGCCGGTCATGTGGCCAATCTGTCCATGAGACAACTGAATATTATGTTCGGCAGTCGCAGTGGCAGTTTGTACAATGCCATGCGCGGCATTGACCCATCCCCGGTTCTGCCTGTGGGACAGAAGCCGCCGGTTGTAGTTTCAGATCATGAATTTGCTAATGACACCAACCATGTGGCGGTGGTGCAAGGCGCATTATATGGACTTGCCGAGCGGGCCGGTGCAGATTTGCGCAAGCCACGGCTGACAGCAAGACGGATCAAGATTCTCCTCGACTATTCCGACGGCAGGCGGGTTGCCCGTCAGGCTGTTGCCAATCCGGCCACGGCTAATGATTTTCGCCTGTTTGTTCTGGCAAAGAGAGCGCTTGAACGGGCCTGGACACGCCGGGTCGGCATCCGGCATCTGCGCTTGATTTGCGACCGTTTGACTTATCCACCCGCACAGATGGCGCTTTTTGCCGAAGATGAAAAAGAAAACAAGATGAGTGACTCCCTGATTTTTGCTCTCGACACGATCCGCCATCGTTTTGGTTTCAACGCAATTCGTGTGGGAAGGACACTTTAACCGTATGTAAAAATATCCAATATCCAATGAAAGGAAAAATAAAAATGGGTGAGAAAACAAAAGAATATGACTTAGAAGATCGACTCATCAACTTTGCCGTTTTAATGATTGATGTCGTTTGGAAATTGGATATTGAGAATTCGACATTGGATATTATCTGCCCGGTAAGTGTAATACCTTAATTCTGAATTTCGTGCTTCAAATTTCCGGTTTATCCAACTCAGGTAGTACCCGTTATGATTCCCCTTACCGTCCGCTCATATTATTCATTGATGTGGGGCACGTGTTCACCGGAAAAGATTTGCGCGGTTGCAAAACAGCGGGGTTACAATCAACTGGCCCTTACGGATACCGACAATCTTTACGGCCTGTGGCCCTTTTTAAAGAGTTGCGAGCGTGAAAACATTACCCCCATTGTGGGTGCGGAACTGACAGATCCCGTATCCGGGTGTCGCGCGGTTTGTCTGGTGGAGAACGAGCAGGGGTATCGCAATCTCTGCCGTCTGATTACGCGCCGTCACTCCGATGAAGGGTTTGAACTGAAATCCGCCATCCCCGATCATGCCCGGGGACTGACCGTCTTCACACAAAGCCCTGAGCTTTTGCCGGACTGGTATGAGGCCGGTGTAGCGATAACTGGGGCGGTGCCGCGAAGGCCCAATGGCACGGCCTTTAAATTGCGGAAGATGTGCAAACACCTTGGCGTACCGGTTGTGGCCACACCCGGAAGTTTTTTCCTCGACCCGGATGACCTAAAAATCCACCGTATGCTGCGGGCCATAGACCGCAATACATCTCTTTCCCGGTTAACACCAAAAGATGTGGCACCGTCTGACGCATGGCTTGCGCCGGCATCGGAATATGCTAAACGTTTTGCCATTTGGCCGGATGTGATTCGAGCCTGCCGGGAAATTACGGAACGACTGACATTTACCGGGCCCTGTCCCGAACTTGTTCTGCCGCCGTGGAGGAATTCACAGGGACAAAGCGCCAGGCATCTCTTGCGGGATGCTGCTTATAAGGGGGCGCGAAAAAGGTATGGTGACGATCTATCCGAAACCGTTGTGGACCGCCTGGAATATGAACTGAGCATCATCGAAAAGATGGAATTTTTATCGTATTTTCTTGTGGTTCAAGATATCGTGTCTCGCAGCCCGCGCATCTGCGGCCGCGGAAGCGGTGCGGCGTCCCTGGTGGCCTACAGTTTGGGGATTACCAATGTCTGCCCGATTAAGCATAACCTGTATTTTGAGCGTTTTCTGAACCCAGGCCGCTCGGATCCTCCGGATATAGACATCGATTTTGCATGGGATGAACGGGATGAGGTTCTGCATTCCGTATTAAAGCAGTACAACGGTCACGCTGCGCTGGTATGCAATCACGTTGCCTTTCAACCGCGCATGGCCATACGGGAAGTGGCCAAGGTCTTGGGGCTGACAGACCGGGAGATCGGCCGGGTAACCAAACGCCTACCCTGGTTCTGGCGGAAAGCTCATGTGAATGACGATCTATTGTCCCAACTCAAACAACTGCCCAAGCTTGGCGAATTCGATTTTTCGGAGCCCTGGCAACAAATTATTCACACAGCCCGGTGTATCATCGGCATTCCGCGCCACCTTTCTGTTCATCCCGGGGGGGTGGTTATCACTCCCGATCCTCTTTATAATTATGTGCCGGTGGAACGTGCTCCCAAAGGGATTCCGATTATCCAGTGGGAAAAAGACGGCGCGGAAGACAGCGGTCTGGTTAAAATTGACCTTCTCGGCAACCGCAGTCTGGGTGTTATCCGTGATGCCATTGCAAATTTGAGGGACAACGGTACGGACTTTGATGAAGATAAGTGGGAACCGGAAGACGATGCGGTCACACAGGCAAATGTGGCCAGGGGAAATACCATGGGTTGTTTTTACATCGAGAGTCCGGCCATGCGACTGTTGCAAAAGAAGACAAAAATCGGCGATTTTGAGCATCTGGTGATTCATAGCAGCATTATCCGTCCGGCTGCCAATGAATTTATCCGCGAATATATTCGCCGTCTGCATGGCGGTAAATGGGAGCCGATTCATCCTTTGCTGGCAGACGTGCTTGAAGAGACCTATGGAATCATGGTCTATCAGGAGGATGTTGCCAGAACCGCCGTGGCTCTGGCAGGTTTTTCACACGCCGATGCCGATGGTCTTCGTAAAATCATGTCCAAAAAGGATAAGGCCCGCAAATTGGGCCACTATAAAGAGCGTTTCATT
>JAYEFV010000207.1:0-3633 GCA_034658755.1 Thermodesulfobacteriota bacterium
ATTGATTGAGCAAACCGACCCGATTCTCCACTTCCTCTTTCTGATTCTGATAATAGCCCATGGCCAGACGGCCGATATTTAAAATCAGCAAAAGAGCCAGCACGACCATAAACAGTCGTTTTTTATAAAATCGGCCGGTTAAAAATGAAAAAATTATAATTAATATAATAACTATACTCATAAAGTTTAAATATCAAGAAATATATTTAGTTATTTTATTTATAATGGGTATTTTATATATTGCTGATTTTTCGCTTTCTGGAAAAGACCGCACCGAACCTTTCCCCTGTTTTGATACAGGTCAATGCACCTGGAAAGTGTTAAGTGAAATATTTATCTCAGGAAAGAATAGGGCAGGGTGGGAAAGACATTGGGAAAAGACATGAGATGTTGTATCATTCAAAATTGATGTTTTCGTAAAAAGTCCGATTTAGACGGTTTCGTAAAAAGTTCAAATTCAAGGCGTGCAAATTTTGTAATTATGAGGCGTACTTGTCGTACGTTGAATGATTACGAAATGCAGCACAACGCAGAAGTTGGACTTTTTACGAGACCGTCAAGATTGTTTATTATTTTTTATCAAACTCAAGCAGATACTGGATAAAATAGGCTGCATTCTTTGCTGTGAAATGGATACCTGTCCGCCTGGCAAATCCACGGTCTGCCGTAAAAACCGGTCCTCCTGCAATTATTTTTGTTTTCGACGGGAGGTTTCTGCTTATCATTAAAATGTTTTCCTCTGAATCAAACTGGAGTACAGTTAATCCTAATAAATCAGGTTTATTTTTTTTACATGCGGCGATGATTTTTTCAGGTGTTACAAGTAGCCCGAGTTCAATGGTTTCAAGACCAGCTATCTCAGAAAACATCCGAATAACTTCGAGACCATGGCCCAGGCCATCGTCAAGGGTTGCGGTAATCATCAACGGAGGTATGTCCCACAGCCCTGAAACGCCTGTGTTTACTTTCCATTCATTCAAATTTCCGGCTGCTTTTTCAAGCCCCGACCTGGAAGGTAACCCTATTAATTGCCATGTTTTTGACAGTCCCTCCAATTTTTTACATAACTGTTTTCTGTAATCAGAAATTTAATTTATCCTTCGGCTATGATAAAGATTAACATACATAATATTTTAATGATATATTGTCAAAAGCTAAGATCATCCAAAATCCACTGCTGAGTTGCGAACCTTGGTGCAAATAAACAGGTGAGTGTGAGAAGGGATGAATAAAAACGATGATGTTAGAGGTAGATAATCAAAAATGGTAAATTTCTTAACTATAGGATTTATATTAGGCCTATCCGCAGGTTTTGCCCCGGGACCACTTCTTACCCTTGTAATTTCTGAAACGCTTCAACACGATATAAAAGCGGGTGTTAAGGTTGCTCTTGCTCCAATTATCACTGACTTGCCAATTATTATTTTCACTTTATTCATATTGGTAAAGTTATCCAGCTTCCATAAGATATTAGGAATTATTTCATGTGCGGGTGGATTTTTTGTCTTATATTTGGGTTACCAAAGTATACGTACGAAAGGAGTAGAACTGAACCTGAAGGGGGTTAGAACTAACTCGTTGGCAAAAGGAATAATAGTAAATGCTCTAAACCCTCATCCTTATCTGTTTTGGTTTAGTGTCGGGGCGCCGACACTAACCAAAGCAATGAAACAAGGTATTTTTGCCCCTTTTGCTTTCATCGGCAGTTTTTATGCCTTGCTTGTTGGATCAAAAATCGTGATAGCTTTAATAGTCGGCAAGTCCCGATCGTTTTTAATCGGCAATGTGTACATTTACACAATGCGTTTTCTTGGCATGGCTTTATGTGTTTTGTCAATTATTCTTTTTTGTGACGGTTTTAGATTGTTAGGATTCATATGAGGTTGTCAAATTTGACGGCTTCGTAAAAAGTCCCAACACCGTCATGCCTGACTTGATCCGGCATCCAGAACTTATTGAAATTACTGGATTCCGGCTTGGCCGTCATCCCGGACCCCGATCCGGGACGGAATGACGATTCCAAGAGATTTTCGACTTTTTACGAAGCCATCAAATTTAAATTGACAGCAAATACAATGGAAACAAAAGAACTTGACTTTGTGACGGCAATTAGCTGTAATTCACTACGGCGATTAGGCCGACCACTCTATTTTATGCTCATTATTGAAAGGGTCAAAGATGATTAAAGAAATTTATTTTTTCAGCGTTTATTTTCTGCGCAATCCGGAGCTTTTCTGTGAAGACTAATCCGGAGATCGATATGGCGGAAGTACGACGCCTATCCAAGTTAAGCGTGGAAAAAATCCTGGGAAATTCGCCGGTTGTAGATATCAGCCTTGAGAACTATTGGAGTAACGTTTGTGGGCGGAAAAAGCCACTGGTTGTATTTTTTTACTCGAACAATGATGAATCTTCACAACGCGTGGCAACATTAATTAAATACGTTTCGCCTGACTACACAAACAATATTGCATTTAACCGGGTTAAAGTTGTCGAAAACGGCAAACCGGATAAAGCAACAGCAACAAAGCTGGCATCTAACTTTGGTTTAGATAAGACACCAGGCATTTTGTTCTACAACAATACAGTTAGTGAAATGGCGTTCGAAGATGAGGACTACCTTAACCCTGATTTTAAAGAGTTTCGTACGCCTAAAATGCTCTTATGGAAAACATATTATTCAGCGGTGCGTAAAGAACTGGATCAATTGATTTTGGTTTAAATGGGTAGCATAACAATTTGCTGCCTGAATCTCGAAAAACGAGACTTTTGCAACGTTAGGGTTTCCTATCTTCTTTCTCCATGACATCCTGGCTCCAGGAGATTGCAGCTGAGACCCTGGGAAATCCAAGGATTGAAATAAGGAGTATAAGGGCATGATAGATTTCTTCTTTTGTGACCCCCGCTTGAAGTGCTCTACGAGTATGAGAATGAACCGAACCTTCTGATTGGATTGCTGCAGCTGCTGCAAGTTGAATTAGATCTATTGTTTTCTCATCTATAGGACCCACGCGTCGAATGGTTGCACCGAGGTTCTCCAGAGCAGATATAGCCTCGGGGAAAAGCTCGGATAGTTTGTGGTAATGCTTGCTGGGTATTTTTTGCTCTGACATGGGGATTCCTCCTTTAGTTAGTGTCCACCCATAAACGGCATCTTTTGGCCCCCGGCGGCGTTCTCGCTCGTTTTCAATCTTCGAAATAGCGCGCTATGCCTGCGGTTGAAAACTCGCTCGGGCCTTGCCGGAAACCAAAATCTACCATTTATGGACGGACACCAGTTAATATTAATATCTATGATCAAGAAAACACAATTCATCCGCTGTTATTGGTCCTAATCTGCACGACTGTTCCCTATTGCTTAGAAGTCTTTCAGGAACCCTGGATCAAACTCTTCCAGCCATGATGGAACATCCCCTTTCTGGCCATTTCTTTGTAAGGGTTGCCTAGTGTATTCATTACTTTCTACCCATTCATTATCAATCATTTAAAATAGTCGGACAAGAATAGTTAATTTTTAACTCAAATTTCGCACCCTTTAATTTTACTCCGTGCTTACTGGAACGAGGATGTCGCAGGTTGAAGCGTTGCGCATAGGTTCCCCCGACCTCTCGCCATGTTCTGCCCATCACCTTA
>JAYEFV010000208.1:0-3625 GCA_034658755.1 Thermodesulfobacteriota bacterium
CTTTTTTCGTTGTTTTACCATCTGGGTACCTCCTGTTTTTTGGTTTGTTTTTGTCGACATCCCATTATAACAGGATTCCCAGATGGTTTCTCTATTTATTTACCCCTTTTCATGCAAGATTGAGGTAGTAATTCAAAAAAACGCCCTCTTCTGTTCGCAGCCCTTTTATTTATTGCGCTTGTGACACATGCTGGTTCAGTCCTGGCTGGCGGGCTTTATTTACAGGAATTCGCGACGCCCAGCATGGGTGTGGCCAGCGCCGGAGCTGAAGCGATCTGCAGGGATGCATCGACATCCTGGCATAATCCTGCCGGGATGACCCGATTGGAAGGCAATGAATTCATGCTCGCCGCCGGCCTGGCGAAATCCAACATCGAATTCGATTCTGATTCTCCCGGTGGAGACGGCGGTAATGCAGGCGGATACGCACCTTTGGGTGCTGCTTTCTATACCCGCAGCCTGTCAGAGGATTGGAAACTGGGCGCGAGTCTAATAGCAATCTCTGGGGCATTATTGGATTACGACGATGACTGGGTCGGCCGATATGAGTGTCAGGAAACAAGTATTCTTATCGTAACCTTAACGCCATCGATTGCCTATCGGATCAATGACCAGTGGTCTATCAGCGGAGGCGTCAACTTGATGTATGGGGAACTGGAACTGGATGCTGCCATCCCGCAATCGGGTCTTCCCGATGGCCAGGCTTCGCTTGACGGAGACGATTTCGATGTTGGCTTTAGTCTGTCTGCTCTTTTTGAACCCAGTAAGCAAACACGGATCGGTGTTATCTACTGGTCGAAACTCGAGCCCAGTTTTTCAGGCGATCTCAGCATTAAGCCCGTTGGGTTATCCATTGGAACCGATTTGGAGATGACGTTTCCGCAGTTCGTCAGGGTTGGAATTTATCATGAGCTCGATGACAAATGGGCCTTGCTTGGAACAGTCGCCTGGGAAGATTGGAGTGAGTTGGATAACCTTTTCCTTTCAACCACGACTGGGGGAACAGCAGATATCCCCAGGAACTGGGATGATACCTGGCATTTTGCGGCCGGTGTTCGATATCGCATAAACGAGCGGTGGTTAGTGGAGGGCGGTATCGCCCATGACACCTCACCGGTCGATTCTGTGGATCGCACCGCAGATATGCCTGTAGATAAGCAGTTTCGTTTGAGTCTGGGCGTGGAGCAAAATCGAAGTGATAAGGTAACCTTGGGTTTGATATTCCAGTATACTGATCTCGGCGATTCTAAGATAAAAAGTTATTACACAGGAGACTACGAGAAGAATGAGGTCTTTTCACTGGCCTTTAATGTGAACTGGAAGTAATTGATTAACCGAATTACACCATTTGCTTCGCTCAGTCGAGGCACAGAGGGACTGAGGATAAAAAAGGACCCCTTCATGAAAAGAGTAAGCCTTTTGCTAACCGTTTTGACACTTGCGATACCGTTTGGCTGCAACCGTTCGGATAGCGGGGTGGTGAATCAACCAAGCCATTCTCAGTCCCTAAAGAGTGAAAGAACTGGGGTCACCCTACACTGTTGACAAAAAGGCTTTCTTGCCGGTCATCACTTCCCCTTCAACACCTCGACCAAAGGTATGCCCACTGAACCCGAAGGCGGCTTGATTTCAAGGCAGGTCGCGATGGTTGCAGCGATATCATAGGGTGTAACAGGCCGCGCAATTCGCCGGGCAGGTATGCCATGACCCGCGAAGAAGAGAGGTACATAGGTGTCATACGTCCAGGGCGAGCAATGGATAGCGGCAATCTTCGTGGTCGTTTCCATCTCGTAGTAGAAGTACCAGAACTGGTCCGCTATCACATGGACATGGCCGGATCGTTTGAGGTGAAAGTTGTTGAGGATCGTCATGTTCACCGGTGTCGGGGCAAAGGTCCCTTTTATAAGATCAGTTCGGGTCACGGCTCCTATCATGCCGGGGATCTTGATGATTTCTTCCGCCACTGCCGTTTCAACCTCGGCAACGCTGTATTTGGTTTTCTTGATTTCCTCTTCATTCAGATAGACGTAGGGGTGTTCGTAAAGCCGAATCACATCTCCGGGCACTCCCAGCCGGGCCTTAAGGCCATTCTTTATGGTACCCTTTACGATCGTTTCGGAGGTCAGACGACCCACCTCAAATCCCAAGTTCTGCATGTATTCCGGAGCCTCACACATCCCGTGATCAGCGGAAACGATTATCAGGGTCTGGTCGAGTCCAACCTGATCGTCTATGAACCGGAATAGATCAGCCAATAAACGATCAAGGCGCAAGATGTTGTCCTCAGCCTCAAGACTTGAGGGCCCGAATACGTGACCGATATAATCAGTTACGGAAAAACTGATCGCCACAAAGTCGGTGTGTTTGCCCTGTCCTAACTTTTCTGCTTTAATCAGCGTCCTGGCAAAGTCCGCCGTCAGCTCATCCCCGAATGGGGTGGCTATCAGTGATGCATAGAAATACTTGGAATCTCCCTTTACAGGATGCGGGAATGTTGTGCCCAGACCAAACATATCTACCTCGAAAGGACGATCATCATCCTTGCCGAACACATAGGTTGAAACGTCATGCAATAACTCCCACGATGTATCTTTGTATTTGTCAGCAAGCTTTTTAGCGTTCCACTGCTTGGCCCAGCCGGGATATTCTTTGTAGTAATAGGTGCTGCTGACAAAGGAACCATTGCTTTTGGAATACCAGAAGGCCTTACCGGTGTGGCCGCCGGGAAGGATCGCGCCGCGATCCTTTATCGACGCGCTGAATACCCTGGATTGACCGTTATTGGAGATCACCAGCTCATCGCCGATTGTGGAAGACAATAAATTAGTTGGCGCTCTGCCTTTTCCCTTTGCCGGTTCTTTTCCGATCATTGGATAACGGTCATCCTCACAATTGTAAATGACTTTTCCCTTATCCATGTCAAACCAGTTGCCGGCGACAATGCCGTTGTACGCTGGATACGTGCCTGTGAACAGCGCAGCATGGCCGATGGGTGTCTCGGTATCGGCATGTTGAAAGTGGGCGTTTATATAATGGGTTCCCTTCTCCATAAGATATCGTAACCCGCCTTCTCCCAATCGATCTTTATAACGCATGGGAAAATCGCCACGCATCTGGTCAATCGTGATCTGAAGGATGAGCTTTGGCTTTTCGTGAACTGTTCCCGCAATTGCACAAGCTGAAAACACAAGCACCAAAAGCGGGATCATCGCAACGGAGAATAATCTTGCTTTCATAAGTTCTCCTTTTAAATTCGTAGAAAATTAAGGTTGATGCACTCGTAAAAAGTCGAAAAGTTCTCTTTTCCGTCATTCCGGTGAAAGCCGGAATCCAGTGATTTCAGCAACTTATGGCTGACCTGGACCCCGGCTTTCGCCGGGGTGACGACTTTTTACGAGGTTATCAAGGTTGCCGGCCGGAGAATGTTTCTTCGTAGTCTCTTTCGTTCTTGGCAAAAAAATCGCTTCCGACTGGACAATGGTTCTGAAAAATAAAGCTGGTGACAAATTTGTTTTGCCACCGGATTTGTTCCCTAAGATGAAATTCACTTAATGCGAGGTTGGTGTAGCCAGTTCCTCCATCACCTTGTCCAGGCTGAAGCTGGCTGCTTTCTGGCGTGGCGGGA
>JAYEFV010000209.1:0-3623 GCA_034658755.1 Thermodesulfobacteriota bacterium
AAGATAGACGAACAGGGGGCAGAACTTACCACCCTTCCTGATCTGGCAGATATGGGATATGCCGGCAGGGAAATCAGGTACTGGCTCCTTTCCGTGCATTATAGAAAGCCTGTTGTTTTTTCAAAAAAAAGGCTTGAAGATACCAAACGTTCCTTAAAAAGGCTGGATGCCTGTATCTATTCCCTGGTTCATGCGAAATCGGGCGCTTCTTCTTATCCTGAGCTGGACCAGCTTTTATACGACGTAAAACACGGTTTTGTCAGCGCCATGGATGATGACCTGAATATATCGGCCGCCATGGCCTCGATATTTAAAGTTGTAAAAAAGGTTAACATCCTGACCCTGGAAAAAAGGATAGATCCGGACGGCGCGTTAAAAATTGTGGATGCGTTTCGTAATGTAGATTCGGTATTAAAGATATTCGATTTTCAAGATGAATTTCATGACCCTGAGATCGAACGCCTGATCAAACAAAGAGATAACGCCAGGCTGGAGAAAAACTGGGATCTTGCCGATAAGATTCGGGATCAGTTAAAAACCATGGGCATTACCATAAAAGACAAGAAGCTGTCAAATTAGTAAAAAAACAAGACAATACCTAACCCGGACAAGCCGGCCTCCGGCTCGTAAGCCTACAGCTCGGAGAGAACCAAAAATATTTGCCACAAAGACACGAAGGATTTTATTTTGTTATTCTTTCTTAGTGTCTTGGTGCCTTGGTGGCGAGAAGAAAAAAGTTTTGTTACAACACTGAAAGAGGAATTATGAAACCAATTTATTTTCCATTTACATTTATTTCAAAACCTGTTTGCCAAACACTTGCGGCTTGTTTCAGACAGACCGCCGTGTATCAAATTTCAAGCATAAAAATACCGGATGAGATGCAAAATTGGGGGAAAAGCGGCATTCTCGACATTCGGATACCCGTGAAATATGACGGAGACAAACTTGATGCAATTCTCAAACAATACCGGTCTTGGGCAAATTCCCACCAGGGAAGCGAAATTGCTTTTTTAAAATCCAGAGCTGATGAGATTCCGTTTTTTGATGAAACCTCAACAAGACAGATAACGGCTGATATCAAAAGCAAAGGGGGGCGTCAAAACCGGTCGCAAGAAAAACCCGACCCTCTGCTTAATGCCGGATTGTTTCTTCATCTTGCCCAGGAATATGACATGCAGAACCTCGCATTAAGTCAGGATCTTCAGGCAATAGAAGCAATTGAACAGGATTTCATGAAGGACCTTAAAGGCGAAAACCAGGCTCTTGATGAAGAAACTGCTCTGGAGAAAACATTGGAAGCCCATGATCCGGGGTATTACATGACAAAAGAGCGGATACACGCATGGACCCATCTTATGCAACAGGATCAACAAGATCCCGGACTTTTTGTCACCACCAGCAAGTCTGTTTTTGAGTCCCTGATCGACAGCGCACCTGAGGCGGAACTTGTGGACATTTTAGACGCCATACCCGTGGTTGAAAACAGAATTGAAGCGCTGGAAAGATGGCAGGATGAATTAATGAAACACCTTGAAATGCTAACAGCTATTGTCTGGCTTGCAGAAACCGACAGTATTATTACTGCACCCGAAATCCCCGGGTGCGAGACAACCGTTTCGTTAACACTCTACATTGTGCCCGGGAATACACCCCATGAATTTTTCGCTCGTTGTGTTGAAAACGATTCGTTGGGTGTCAAAGATAAAATTACTGGCCCAAAATTAAAAAACACGCTGTTAGGTCTTATCCAAAAAAGTAGTTGATCGGAAGCGTTTTATTTCTACACTATACATCAATCGGGCTACGAACGGCCTTGCCTCCTTTATTCAGAACATGTGTGTAAATCATATTTGAGTGGGAAGAAGGTGAGGCGCTAAGGGTCGATCTTGAACAATATCACTGAGGTGAAGTCATGGGAGAGTATTTTGTTAAGCGTCCTTTAAAACGTCCGCCGGTTCATCCTGGTGAGATTTTGCGTGAAGACGTGCTTCCAACTCTTGGTCTGTCAGTAAGCGAAGCTGCAAGACGTCTCGGTATTTCTCGACAGCAGTTACACCGCGTTTTAGCCTGTACTCATCCGATTACAACGGATATGGCGCTTAGGATTGGCAAGTTTGCTGGCAATGGGCCAGGTCTCTGGCTGCGCATGCAGCAAGCATATGATTTGTGGTATGCTGAGCATAGGATGAAGGACGAGCTATCTAAGATTGAAACAGTTGCATCAGCTGGATCCAGCGCCGAACATCTATATGGCCTTAGCTTGTCAAGAAAAAACTTCTCCTATAGATCGGAAGATGTATAAAAAAACCGATTTCCGTCTTAACCCATGAAGTCTTGACAAGTGACCCGTTATTTCCGGCTTGTGGTTTCAACCGCGAGTGTCAGCGCTTAACGCGTCTGCACCAAACATCTATAGAGATTAACTGATTTATCAAAGGGTTCTTTGACATACAGCGTGTTGCCATTCGGCAGCTTCAGAATAAATTTTGTACCCTTAATCCCGGCGCAATCAAAGTAATCGGCTTGAATCTAATATATCCATCCAGTTAGGGCGCCACTCGGGTAAGGGGCAGAACACGGTTATCATCTGGCAAGGCATCATTTATATGGGATGGGCCTGGAGGGCGCTGCCAATCAAGCACATGAGCTTCGGGCATATTGTCCATTCTCGTTTTCGGTAGTTTTCCTACACTGCAATTTATCAGTTTTAACGAGAGTTGTCAGATCCGCCCAATTGATCTCAGTTAGGCGACAAGCTAACACCCTCCAGGCCAAAGCTTATTGTTTGAAAAACCTTTCCATATTGAAAGCCTCGTTGTTTTTAAGCATATAGTATATGGCCCGACCCAGCTTGTGGGTTAAAATGCCCAGCGCCTTGCCTTTATTGTATTTTTTTTCGAGCCTGGCCAGATAGACTTTGGCCTGGCCCGATTCTCTGAGCATAAGGATAGCGGCCTCTTTGATGGCCCACTTGAGATGGGCGTTACCGATTTTTTTATTGGATTTTCCGGCCCATTTGCCGTTGGATTCTTTTACCGGTTTTATCAGCCGGGCGTAGGAAGAAAAATCCTGAACTCTGGGGAAACGTTTTATATCGTGGATCTCATACAAAATTACCAGACCCAGGATTGTTCCCACACCCGGGATGGACCGCAAAAGGTAAAGAGTTTGGTAATCATGTTGTCGAGCGGTTTTTTCGATGTACCATTCGAGTTGGGCCAGGATCGGATTGAGGGAATCGATAATTGCCAGATCGACCTCGACGCTTTTTTTGACCGATGGATCTTCAAAACGTTCGGCCACGCCTTGTCGGTTGTATTTGCGTGAGATCTTTTTGGCAAAGGCTGGCAGGTTATACTGGGTGTTGGTGTTTTGTATATGGGCCACCAGTTCGCTACAGCGCCGTGCGATGTACATGCGGCGGCGTAACAGGTCTCGTGTGGCACGCATTTTTGCCGGATAGGGATAGGCAATGGGGAAATTGCCGCCCTTCAGCAACGCGGCAATCTTATATGAGTCGATCTTATCGTTTTTTGTTTTGCCGCCATGAATGGCTTTCATGTATAATGCATGACCGAGCACAAAGGTTACTTTGTGCTCGGAACAAAGGTCTGCAACCC
>JAYEFV010000210.1:0-3611 GCA_034658755.1 Thermodesulfobacteriota bacterium
TACCGTCTTCTTCCTGCAACATCCGGATACCTACTTGTCCCAGGTTATCGCTGACCAACACTTTCATGAGATTTCTCCTCATTCGGATTGATGTTTAAAATGGAAGCATGCAAAATTTATATAATACCTGAATCTTGCTTGAAAATTAATGAAAAACTAGTTTTTTATTTAAATCAGCCTTCGAGGTGTTTTTCTTATAAAACTTTGAAAATAGCGTAATGAATGATCAGCAGCGAAATCATACACTGTTTGATGTAGTCGCTGATTATTCATGGAGCTATTCAATCGAAAAAACTCCCCTACCCCTCATTTAAATAAAACCCTGGTAATCGTTTATACTGTAATTTGCCAGTCAGAGTATAGTTCATCCCATTCCTCATAAATCCGGCCGGGGTCACGGCGAAGATCAAGGCGATTTGATTTCTCAAAAGCCGCCCGGGCTTTCTTAAATTCAGCCTCGGTAATATTGCCTTGCTCAAACAGTATCTCCGCTGCCTCAAAAGTTTCATTTGCCTCACGCGGAATCACCCTGACCAGACCCTGGTCAAATGCCTGCAAGAGTGCCTTCCTGAGTTTTTCCGATACATTACCTCTCTTTTGTCCGGGTTTGACCGTCGCATTTTTGCTAAGGTAGCACACCCGGGAGCCGTCGGATATCAGTTGTTGATTTTCTTCATCCCAGCTAATATTCGACGGAACAATGAGGATGCCCCTCTTTGCAAGGCTCTTAAAATTGATGAGAACCGATTCATACTTGGTATAAGAATCAGGGTATCCCCTCTGCCCCTGAGCCCCACCCGGGCCGGTAATCAGAGCGAAACAGATAGAAATTTGATCCCTGCGCACGTCCGGAGAAACCACATCAAGCCGATCATTGAGTGCGGCAACAATCAGTTCGCCCAGATTCTTAAGCCGCCGGGCAACAACCTGCATCTCAGGTTCACCAGCCCGAATATTCATTTCGTAAACAAGAATGCCCAACGGTTTTCCGGTAACCGGATCCAAGGATACGCGACAGCCCGGATAGAGAATACATGGCCGGAGAATCCCTCCCTTTTTCATCTGCTTCACAAAAGGCCGGATCACTTTATCGCCGACCAGTTTTATAAGATCAGGTGTCTCGGCGGGGTGCATACCGATTGCAGCCATACCCCCGGTAACCGGGTTGGTCTGGCTGGGGGGTCCTTCAAAGCGAAGCGGATAATCCATGGCCGTGGGAAGAATGCAAAAGTTGCCTTTTCCGTCAATGAGGGCGGTAAAGCTGATCTCAATTTCGGATTTCCAGGCTTCAATCAAAAGCGGCCATTTATTGTCTCCGTGCAGTATTTTGTAGTTTTCGCTATAATCTTTCAGCAGTATATTCCATACATCGAGGATATCTTCAACCCGGAAAACCGGTCGGGAACCTTTGCCGCCCGCACTGTAAGGATACTTGAAAACCGCACCGCCATGGTTGCGCATGAACTTAGTAACAATGCTCTTAACCTGCTGCAGGTTTTTCGCATCAGCCACCTTGAAAGGGGCAACCGGCACAGCGGCTCTTCTCATCCAAATCTTTGCCTTAATCTTATCCCCTTCAATGAACGCCGCTTCCCTTGTCAGGCCGATGACCCGGTCCCCATAACCCGCCTCAATGAGTTCATTTACGATGCCTTCATAAATCAGATCTTCAGGCATAATCACAACACAGTCTATTTCTCCATTTTCAAAGGCCGTTATGATGGCTGATTTGTAATCAACAACTGAGTTTCCTGCAACGGAAAAAATTTTTAAGGTCCAGTTCTTCTTTCCCCTGACAGCGTCCATTACCAAGCCCATACCCGTCATGCCCTTAATTATAGCGCCAATAAACTTCTCATTTTCAACGGTTGATACCGTATAGGCGCACATACAGGTCCTGCCATCCGGTCCAACAAAGCCGATCGTCTTTTTCGCCATAACATTCCTTCCTTCAGATTGAGTCTAATTTTACGGTTGAAGATTCCCTCCAAAAAGCGTTTCAAATTGTGACATTTTGCATTCAATATTCGATAGTTATATTCCTCAGCAGTCTATATATTCCCTGTTCCAGCAAGTTTTGTCAAGTTTTGATTTCACACATTATGTTGTTTTTCTTGAATATTCTTGACAAAAAAAATTATTAGAATATTGTTTATGATGAGATCATGGTAATCTGTACTTTTTATGATTTCAGTATGAAATCTTCACTTTTCGTAGATTTTAGATTGAGCCTCGTAATTGTGGTACTCTTTAAATAGAAGCACTTGATACGTTTATGAAATCAAAGATGCCTTTACTTTTATTACTTGCTGGATACATATCCAGCTTAGTAGTTTACCTCATTTGGTATTACACAATATGGCATTACTCACAATACGAAAAGAATATCACTGATGCTTCCAATATGGAAATTGTTGTAGTTGTAGTTTGTATAACTGCTTTATATCTATTCTTATATTTTTTGATTTTGTCCATTAGATCATTTCAAACACCTTGGCAATCCTTTTTTCTTATATCAATAATAACATTATTGACCTTTTTTTTAATCCCATCTGTCTATTATGCAAGATATCAATTTGAAAGAGCCAAAGAAAAAATATACACAGAAAAAAAACGTATGAAAGAAATAGAAACCAAATTAAATAATGCAATTGCAATAAATGATGACGCCAACAAATCCATTACAGAACTTCAAGCAAAGCTGGAATCCGAGCGTAAAGAAAATGATAAATTGAGAAAACAGTTAAACGAAACAATCAGAGAACCGAAATCTAAAGATGAAATTATCTTAGCTTTGAGATCTAAATTAGAAGAAGAACACAAAACAAAAGGAGATGTTTTTGTACAAGCGAAATCAAATAAGGATTTTTCTAAGATAAAAATAAATTCGGAGGTGGGTAACACCGATTCAGATACAAAAAATCAGGAGATCATTTTTAAGGTCCAGATTATTTCTTCAAGCACTCGTCTTGCAACAAATTCCCCACAATTTAAGGGATTAAAAAATGTATGGGAATATAAAGACAGCGGCCTATACAAATATACTGTAGGAAACCAAAAAGATTTAATATCAGCATCTGCGTTACAGTCGGAATTTCGAAGGAAGGGTTTCAGTGGAGCTTTTGTGGTTACTTTCAAAAATGGAAAAAGAATGCCGGTGAGAGAAGCGCTGAGGCTTTTGAATTAATTAGTAATACGAAGGAGTTATCATAGTACGGACTTGACAATGGGTATTTTATGATATCACAATGCCTGCTAAATAGTTTTATAGCCCAAATATTTATCCATCAGATAACACCGGGTTGATTTCGGATGGAAACCCTCACTTTTTGGCAATTCATTTGTAGGCACGAAGTTTGCATTTTTCGGTATCTATTTATAAATTAAGTTGTTGACTCATTTCATTTGCCTTTTTCAGATTTTCCCGTTTTACCTTCTCCAGTCGCATATTTTATCTATCTTTTAGTATACTTTAGTATAATAAGGTATAAAACCTATCAAAATATGAAATAAATTTCACAGTGGGGGTGGCATAAAATTACATACAACTATGAAATAAAATTCCACAACAAATTGTTTTTGTTTGTTTTTCTTGACATGCACGTTTTTTT
>JAYEFV010000211.1:0-3601 GCA_034658755.1 Thermodesulfobacteriota bacterium
ACCATAGATGTTCTGGAAGAGAGCAGAAAGGCATTTAAATCCAAAAGATTGGAGGTGTTGCGCAAAAAGCTCACACAGGTATTGATAGAAGCAAAATAAATAAATCAGGAATGTCTTACGGCCTCCGGCCTATTAAGGGTGCGGATTAAAGTGAAGGCGTAACTCGAGATCGAAAAACCATCGAGTTGCGCCTTTTTATTTGGCCGTAAAATGTAAAAGTGGCCATCAGAAAGGCGGCAGGTATCAACTAACCGATTTAAAAAAACAAGGAGCAAAATGATGCATAGCGAGTCCAGTCGAATATCAATGCCGTGGTCTCCGGATCTCATTAACAACCTTAAACTCAAAGGCTGCGGCCTGATCAATTGTCGGTCCCGGTTGGGAGCCCGGAATCCCATCAGAGATGAAATTCAACAGATTCTCATGGATAGGTTCAGATGCGACAGCAGACCTGATCCGGAATGTCCTGCTTCCCATACGGATTTTAGTTAGTTTCCATCCATAAATGGCTATTTTTCCGATGAGCGGCGTTCTCCGCGGGTTTCCGCCCTCGACGTACAGAAAGTACGCCTCGGGCGAAAACCCTTGTGCGGCCTTGCTCATCGAAAAAATATCTCATTTATAAATTGGAAACTATTTTGTGCTCAAATGTATTTATGGACGGACACTATTCAATAAACTGTCGCACATCCGACGCCATGATTGTGAACGAGAACATAACCCGGACAGGACGGAAAAAATTGCCACAAATGCACAAAGGATAAATTTATTAATCTGTCTTGGTGGCGAATATGTTTTGAGGGATAAAGCTCATGAGCATCAATTTTCAAATCCAATTCAAAAAAAGCAACGGCAACCTGCACATTCAAACAAAAGGGGATTTTGACGGGAGTTCCGCCTGGGAGTTGATCAATCTGATCCATGATAAATACGACGGCAAAGGACGAGTGTTTATCGACACACATAGCTTGGGCGAAATACACCCATTCGGCTGCAACACTTTTCAGTGCCGACTGAATCTCAGAGCCATGCCGGCAGATCGACTTTGCTTTAAAGGTGAAAAGGGTTTTGAAATTGCGCCAAACGGCAGCCGGGTCATTGTTAATTCCGAAAAGGATCACTGCCGGTGCAACGGAAATTGTGAGGGATGTCCTTGTACCGGTAAAAGAAACAAATTATGGAAGTCCAAAGCAAAGTAGAAGTTGTGTTTTATCCTTTCGTGATCTGTAGGTTCATTCAAAAGGAAAAGTAATAAGATATGCTCGGGGGTTTCGATATGGCAATCATTGGTGAACAATTGGTGCGCGTGGAGGTAGACGCAGAAACGCTCAACCGTCTGCTGGCGGCGGGACAGGTGTGCGCAGCGGATTTCCGCTGCCTGGATTGTGAATCAAAACGGTGTATCTGGCGACTTTGTCTCATAAGCTGCGCAAGCAAGTTGAAAACCAGCAAGGCAACGGGATCAGTTCACGAAAGTCTTTGCCAGTCCTGCGGCCAATGTCTGAATGGGAACGCAATGGGTTCGGGAAGATGGTTCCCTGCAAGCGCCAACGGTCACGATGGATGTGTTAAAGATTAGCCCCATTAGTCAAGGAATGTAATCATAAAACACTGATCAATCCATACAGAAGCCTATTTTCGGTGCCGGCTAAACCCCGTAACGCGCCGCTTGAGAACCCCATGGAGGTCGAGATAGGAGCTTATTTTGTAAGTTTGCGGCACGAAGAAGCCAAATTCGTGGAGATGGAACAGCCATGAGGGATATTGCCAGGAGCACATGAAAGAATTTGTCGATGGGTTCAAGGAGAAAACAGACGCCATGGAAAATAGGGAGAGCAATTACAATGGTTCTCAGCAATGTTGATACGGAAAAAGAGGTAACGCTTATAGCTATAACCGGAGGGAGAGGGATAAGATCAAAGCTCTATAGCATGGGGCTTGTGCCGGAAGTGAGACTTAGGGTTTTGAATCGAAACGGTACCGGGCCGGGCATAACAGTGATTACCGGGATCCAATGAGAGATCAGGGAGGCTGTTGAGACTTATCGCGCCGGAGAATTGGTAAATCCTGCGACGATACCTGAGGCTTCAGATAACCCATCTTCTTCTAAGAAAGAAGCAAGGCGCGGACTGGGGCCTGGAGGCAAATGTGTATGCCCAAAATGTGCCACAAGCATTGAACACAGACGTGGAGTGTCGTGCAGAGATTAGGCATGTCCGGAATGTAAAGCAAGGATGAGACGAGAATGAAAAAAGAGGTGATGGCAAATCGGTTGACAGCTTAAGGAATTAAGAAATTAATAACATAACATATAATCAAATAAGGAGAAAGATTAATGAGAATTTTAGTCGATGTAGAGCCGGAGGCAAAGTCAACCATCCGGAAGATCGAGGGTGGAGAGGATATAAAGAGGCATCTTGAGGATTTGGGCGTCAAAGAAGGCGTTGAACTCAGGGTATTGGAACAGGCCCCCCAACATGAGCACACAGGGGCCATCTCTTTCAGCGTGGATGATAGAGAGGTCATCCTGGGTCATGGAATGGCCGATAAGCTGTATGTGGATAAGGAGGGGGGCATAACATCCCTCCTTGAGTTGGAGGAAGAGGACCGGGGAATCGTAAAGGCATTTGGCGGCGGGAAGGATTTGGCCGGATGGTTTTCTGTCTTAGACATTAAAACGGGTAAAGAGGTAAAATTCCTGCAGCATCTCCCCGACGATACTCTGTCTTTTGAGATCCAGGGCAAACCCGTAACAATGGGTGAAGGGCGGGCATCCAAGATTCTGGCAGAGTATGAAGGAAAAACCATCCAGATCAACTATCTGAAAACGGGTGAAAAGGCAAAAGTGGATTCTATCATTGGAGGAATGACCCTCAAAGAGGAATTTGAAAAGGAAGGCATCAAGGAAGGAGCCGGCATCACCATGACCGGGAGAGATAAAACCGCTCCTGCACCGGTTAAGGGGAGATATGTACGGGCTGAAACAGGAGGCCGGCAGATCACCATCGGCTATGGCATGGCCAAGAAGGTCTTGGTAGATTAAAAGATGCATAAAAGCCAGGGGAAACAGCAGTCGCCAACCAACAGGCTGTTTCCCCTAATAATCAGCAGAACTCTCTTAGAGCAAAGTTCAATATTTTCTTTTGCATGACGGTAAGAGGATGGCAAGGTAAATTGAAAGGAAAGAATCCATGCAGACAAATAAAATCCAAAACCCAAACCAAATTGAATTTAGATCTTTTGATCATCTACCAGGCGAAATTACATATGATCTGACCGGAAGTATTGACAGGCATTTTCCCCTCAGGTTCTGGGAGATCGATCTTATTTTTAAATGTCCCGTTGTTGGGACATGTCTGAACATGCCCGAGCAAAAACAGATACTCAAAAAGGCGGGGATTTCCCTCAAAAAAAAGAACCCCTATGAAATTCATGAGACTATATTAAGGAGTTCGGGAAGCGAGACTCCTCTCTCCCGCAAGATAGATTGCAGGCTCAACCGAAAGTTTAAAAGAGAAATAATCGCGTTTTTTGACATAGAAGAAGACGAGTTCATGCAAATCTGGAAGTCCCGACTTAAAAACGGAGAAATAAAGGGGCT
>JAYEFV010000212.1:0-3562 GCA_034658755.1 Thermodesulfobacteriota bacterium
ACAATCTAATTGCAGCGGCTGTAGAAAAATTGAGACTGCAGGCATATTTAGAAACACTTGCCTCGTTTAATATTGAGCCTGAGATTGTTACCGTTGGCGGTTATCCTGCGGCGCTATGCGTGGCCAATCTTGTCAATATTCGTGAAAACTGGCTGTTCGTCGATATAGATACTAATAAAAGCACTCTGTTTGCTATTTTATCCAGGGGCATTTGCCTGATACGTTCTTTCCCAATACGTTCAGATGCTCGTTCATTTGAAACGGAATCACTTTGTACCAACATACGGCACACCCTCTCTGCATTGGAAGAGATTATCGGTTTGGATTTTAAACCAGAGGGTGCATTTATCACCGGATGCGGACTTGATAATTCCGGCTTTGATCAGGATATGGAACAGAGCCTTGGATTTCCTGTTAAACGGACGGATTTTGTACGCGATACAGGCATTATAAAAAAGCATGCCGATTTGCAGTTATGGAATCCCCAACAGATGGACAATTCCTTTTCACTTGCGTTTATGGAAATTGAAGGGACCAATGGTTTGAATTTCCGAAAAGGTCCTTTTGCCGCAAAAAAATTCTGGGAGGAACACAAAAACAATTTGATTAAAACCGGCATTCTTGCCGGCGTGGTTCTTGCGTTAGCATTTTTCAACGTGGTTCTTGATTCCTATTTTATGGGGAAAAAGCTGACCGTCCTGAACAATCAGATAACCGGTGTCTTCACTTCAACATTCCCTGATGTGAAAAAAATAGTCGATCCGCTTCAGCAGATGCGAATAAAAATACAAGAAGAAAGAAAAAACGTTTTATTGCCGGGAGTAACCGACAAAAATTTACGGGCCATCGATATTCTAAATAACATCAGTAAGCTCATATCAAAGAACATAGATGTTAACTTTACAAGACTTGTTATAGGGGCGGAAAACACCGTGATTTCCGGTGACACAGACACGTTTAATTCTGTGGACGGCATCAAAAACGGCCTGGAAAAATCGAATCTTTTTAAAAAAATCGTTATTAGTTCCGCCAACATCAACAAATCCGACAATCGGGTGCGTTTTAAGCTAAAAATAAATTTGTAACCGCACACCAGTTAAAACCGGATTATCTGAATGAGACCTTTTAAAAAGGGCTAACTTGATAGTATAGGAATTTCCTTTTTTTAGAGCGGCGAAGCCGCGTTATATAGAATCGCGAAGCGATTGTATAACTTGATACAACCGCACCTCAACCGGCAGAGGATGATTTAAATGGCAAAAAAACTGGCCAGACGTGAAAAATACTCAATTTATGCACTATCAGGTGTTATCTGCTTGTTTGTCGCATTTCAATTTATAGTTTTTCCATTTCTCGACAAAAAGGAGCGCCTTAAAAGAACCATCCATGCCAAAACAGACATACTTGAAAAGATGACAGCCCTTCAATCAGAGTACAATACCATTAAAAAGAGGACTGAATTATCAAAATCGAATTTTGCAAAAAGGGACACCGGTTTTACACTATTTTCTTTCCTGGACCAACTAACCGGAAAAGCGGGAATAAAAAACCATGTAACATATATGAAGCCTTCGACATCAGTTCAGAAAAACAGCCCTTTTAAAATTTCTCAGGTGGAAATGAAGCTACAGGGCTTAACGTTGCAGCAGTTGACTTCTTACCTTCATATGGTTGAAACCTCGAAAAACATGGTAAATATAAAAAGGCTCTCTATTTCAAAAACAGGCAAGATAGAAAATTTAATAGACGCTGTTCTACAGGTTGAAACGGCTGAAAAATAATTATGAAAAATACCAGAAAATGGCTGCCGTATTTCCTATTTATCCTAGCGGTAACAGCATTTTTCATTTACTATTTGTTCCCGTCTGATAAAGTAAAAAGCTTCATAACGTTTAATCTTAACAAGACCTATCCCGGCATTAATATTGCGGTTGATCATGTAAAGCCGGCTTTCCCCCCGGGTTTGAGGTTATACAATGTAAATTTTTTTCACACGCATAATCCTTTATTCACAGTGAAACAGATAAAGATAGCCCCCGGGCTTTTATCGCTTTTTCGTTCAAAGATTAATTTTTTTTTCAAAGGTAGCGCGTATACAGGTATTTTGGAAGGCAAGGGAGAATTCACTAAAAACAGGCCGGAGGTCATGATTAACGGAAAACTATCCGGCATCCGGATAAAAGAAATATTTGCCATAAAAGATTTTACCGGCCGTAATATATCGGGGGTGCTTGACGGGAACTTTACATATCGGCACGAAAAGGAATCCGGAGATAATCTAAAAGCCGAACTTGTCATTTCAGACGGTCAATTGGAGCTGGCAACGCCCCTATTTCAAATGGAGAGCATCACTTTTAAAAAGATTACCGTCGACCTGGTTATGAAAAATATGAACCTTCAAATCAAGAAATGTATAATAAATGGGGATCAGATGGACGGCAGCATTTCAGGATCTGTGACTTTGAAAAACACCCCCGGGCAAAGTTATTTAAAACTTTCAGGAAGGATTAAGCCTCACCCGTTACTCATTGAAAAGCTGGGAAATGATCTTCCGGCAAATCTATTGTCAAAAAAAATATTTGGTAAAAACGGCGTCCATATAAGGATTTACGGCACCTTAGACAATCCCCGTTTCTTTTTAAACTAACTGAAAATTTGCCGGTTTCTATTTTGATTATGAAAAGATACTTTGCTGTACTAAATATATTATTAATAGCGGTTGCTGTTTATTTTAGCGTAAAAGTGTTTTATAAAGTTGCAACAGCGAACCTTAATAATGCTCCTTCCCGCGAGGTTACAACCAGACATGTAATTTCCCCCGAAAATGCAACATTCCACCCAATATCTTATTACAGGGCAATAATAGAGCGCAATCTTTTCAATTCAAAAAAGGGAACAGGGAAACATGCCGAAAGTCTCGATATTGAAACCCTTGAACCCACAGATCTCAAGCTAAAACTGCTGGGAACCGTCTCGGGCGATAACAAAGAAGCTTATGCCGTTATAGAAGACACTGCGGAAAGGCGCCAGAATCTATACAGGATCGGGGATTCCATCCAAAACGCAACATTAAAGATGATTTTAAGAGAAAAAGTAGTATTACGTGTCAATGGCAAAGACGAAATTCTGAGAATTGAGGAGGTCCACGGCAGTCAGAAAACGAGGATTTCTTCAAAAAGAACCGGTATGGCACCTTCACAGAGCATAGCCTTAAAACGTTCCCAGATAGAGTCAGCGGTTAAGGACGTAAACACTCTCATGAAACAGATAAGAATACGGCCCCATTTTAGAAACGGAAAACCTGACGGTCTCCGTTTAACAGGGATCCGGCCAAATTCTATTTTTTATAATATGGGATTAAAAAGCGGGGATATCATCACCGGCGTTGATAGTAATAATATCGAATCCGTAGACGATGTACTAAAACTTTATCAAAGCTTGCAGTCATCTTCCAGTGTGAGGCTTCAGATAAAACGAAGAGGCCGGCCGAAAACAATTAATTATAATATTGAATAAGTGATCAATGTATGATATTATTTAAAGCTTTAATATTTGTGACGTT
>JAYEFV010000213.1:0-3544 GCA_034658755.1 Thermodesulfobacteriota bacterium
GAGTATTTCACTTTTAATTTCGCATCGATTAACTGATTGTGAGTAAGACGCAGTAAGTTTTTAAGCTTGTTCATCAGGTAGTGTTCATACTGGTCCATCTTCCCATCAACATAAACAATCTGCCAAAGGGTTTCAACGATCTCGATTTTTTCTTCTGTTGAATAATTCTCATTGATCAGCCTGGCAAATTGCCATAGGTCGACGCTTTGATCCCGTTCTTTATCGGCCTCTTCAATAAGCGCGTCGGCATGTTCTCCGGATAAGTCGTATTTTTCTTTTAGAATCGAAAGAATGGTTTCCAACTCCTCTTGGGTAAACGTTCCGTCTATTTGCGCCATCTCCACAAAAAGAGCGCAAGTGGCAACGCACAAGTTGTGTTCTCTGTTTTGTTTTTCGGTGTTGGAATTATTGACTTTGGTTTTGCTGAAAAATCGCTTTACAATGTCGAGCATATAACAGCCTCCTGATTCTGTGTCCAAAAAAGGAAATTCCTATACTATCAAGTTACTGTCCGGTTCTTTGAAACAAATCGAATCGCTCCTGTTCTAATGGTCGAATCTTAGATATTCTTTCAAAATCCTTATCGCTATGCAGGAGGAAAGCACCATACTCCAGTGCGATCTGCGCTATGCAGCAATCCACCGGGCTGTTGATAGTAACTCCCCTTCGCCGGAGTTCAAAATAAATCCTTGCGGCTTCCGGCCAGGTATGTTTGGTGGCTTCGAGGTAGTATTGTGTCGACAGGTAATCCTCGAGCAACCCCCATTCTTTCTGGTTTGTTGCACCTTGGAGAAGTTCCAATTGATTAAATCTACTAAGAACATAATTTTCTGAGCCAACCCTTTCTTGAAAGGCTGTTGCAACGTATCCGGTTTTGTCCTTAAAAATTTCAATCCAAACCGATGTATCAACCAGAATCATCCTCTCAGTTTCCTCATCTTCTTATGGTCATAATTTTTGTAGAATTTGATGGAACCTGCTAATTCAGTCATATCCTTTCGTTTTTTAATCCGGATAAATTCTGTAAGAGCCTCATGAATCAGATCCTTTTTGGTTCTGGCATTGCTCACTGAAAAGGCCTCATTCAACAGATCGTCATCAATTACGATATTAGTTCGCATAACAGCCTCCCTGTGTGGATTTAATACACATTATACACATCTTATACACATTGTCAATAAGACTTTTTGATTTCATATTTTGGTTTTTTGAGGTAATTTCTCAATAAGTTCTGATGTATTAATTGAACGTCTCGGAAATTCTACAACGCTTGCAGGGCAAACACATTTGAATCCCAATACAGGGAGAACGCTTCACGACGGCGTGTATCTCTTTCCAGCCGACTGAAACTTGTGCTTAAGCACCCGTAAGCCCGAGCCGCGCCAGAGTTATTAAGAAAAATTCGTCGCTAAATTATCCCATTGATTTTTTAAGTCATAATTTCATCCGGCTCGGACTAACGCGTGCTAAAGACCTTCAAACAGTCAGTCGGTTTCCAAGAGAAACACGCCGCCGCTACGCTGCACCGAAATCAAATTCTTTTACCCTGAAAACGCTTGTCGAGGTCCTTGATTTATCCGTGAAATTATGATTTTCTTTATAAAGCACGACATTTTTGGCATGAAATGTGCTTAATTAGTCGTTTTTATAAAGACCGTTAATTAAACGTCTCGAAATTCCTACAATCTATTGAAAGCAATAGGGTTTTGAGGCTTAAATATTTAACTCGCGCATGGAATGTTGAAATGATGGAATGATGGAATGTTGATTTTAAAATGATGCAATTCATTTATTTAATTCTCTGTCAAGATGAATTTTACAATAACCCATGTTTCCATTTTCTCTCTGAGCCGTAGACTCCCCGAGCCGGAGGCCCAGAACCCATTATTCCAGCATTCCATTGTTCCATTATTCCAATGTGAGCAAAGCGAACTAACTGGTCTTGTGAGGTGACAAAATGTTAACGCTAAAACGGATAGGTATGATTTTTTTTGGAGGTGCTTTCTTGGCTACCTTGATGATGAGTTCAACCCTGTACGCAAAAGATGATCGGATCAGGGGTCGTATCCCGGAAGGGGTATATATTGAACTGACCAAGGAATTTTATGAGGCCCTCCAGAATAACGGCGATGGAGGAAGCAAAACATACAGCAACGACCCATCAAAAGACTATCTGAAACAGATCGCCATATCCACCCGATTCATGGTCGAGACCAACCTGCAAATATTAAAACAGCAGGAGAAGATGATTCAATTGCTCAAAAAATTGCACGGGAAAAATAAGTGATAAAGGATGTCCCGGAAGCCATATGAATCCTGGTGCGCCCGGCAGGATTCGAACCTGCGACCTACGGATTCGTAGTCCGGCGCTCTGTCCAGGCTGAGCTACGGGCGCAAATAAATTTAATTGAAATTTAATCGACTAATAAGCTATACAAACATATATGTCAATGATATTTAATTAAGTAACCGTTCACAGGTTCAGGGTTCAAAGGTTCAGGGTTAATGAGCTTGCGATATTTTACATGTTTTCGCTTTCAACATCAGCGACAACTCGTTTGATCTATGCTGATAACCAAAGAAATTGTGGGCATTAAGCTCGAAATTAAAGATAATCTACAAGCATCTTGTATATGTATCTTAAGCCCATTGTCCTCCTCAACACCTCGGCTTCATTTTTCAAAATGCGGAAACCGCAAATCCCCCAACCTTTGAACCGTGAACTTTTAACCGTGAACGGTTACTTAATTTACTTACCTGGACAGGCCGGAATAAGAAAATTTATGACGAAAGAACGAAAAACAAACTGACAATGAACGAAGAACACATAGAATTCATGAAACTGGCGTTAAACCAGGCCAAAAAAGCTGGACAAAAGTCGGAAGTTCCTATAGGTTCAGTACTTGTTTCTGAATCAGGAGAAATCCTCTCCTTATCACACAACCAGACCATAAGCCTTGCTGATCCCACTGCCCATGCTGAAATAATCACACTACGCAAGGCTGCGCAAAAGATTCTGAATTACAGGTTGTTAAGCACAACTCTGTATGTTACTATTGAACCGTGTATTATGTGTATGGGGGCAATTGTTCATGCCAGAGTATCACGGGTTGTTTTCGGAGCCCATGATCCAAAGTGGGGAGCCGCCGGTTCTTTATATAACTTCGCCCATGACACAAGATTAAATCACCGGCCGGAAATCATACACGGTATATGTCAGGATGAGTGCCGCACACTTATCCAGGATTTCTTTCGCGAAAAACGAATTCAAGTTATACAATCGCTTCGCGATTCTATATAACGCGGCTTCGCCGCTCTAAAAAAAGAAAATTCCTATACCATCAAGTTAAAAAGGAGTAACACGTGCCGAATATCGTAATTGTCGGAACCCAATGGGGAGATGAAGGAAAAGGTAAAATCGTCGATCTTCTGTCGGAATTTGCCGATATTGTTGTGAGGTTTCAGGGTGGGAACAATGCCGGCCATACAATTGTTGTAAACGGCGAACAGTTTATCAGTCATCTGGTACCTTCCGGTATATTGC